>JBCBHL010000080.1:0-22796 GCA_038525605.1 Bacteroidota bacterium | reverse complement strand
TGTTTCATAATCGATTTTTATTTTTGGGTGATTTTGGTGGGCATTCTGATGAGGATATAGCGATTTATGGCAGACATCGCCTGATGGTTGGATATGAGAGAATGGATATCTGGAAGTGGAAAAAAGAGACCGATTTCAGAATCTCCTTTAAACAAAATTTTGAATTCATAGCCGATCCTCATCAGCATGTGAACCCATTCAGGTCGGAAAGTATGATTACGGTTTATCCTATTCCGGGATCTCCGGCAGTCGGATTTTTGCTGAGCTATATCTACGGGCACGATAATTACAACTACAGGTTTGTAGATTCAGGTCATCAGGTAAGTTTTGGGGTTACGTGGGATCAGTTTCCACCCTTTCCGTTAGGAAAGAGAAAGTTAAATTCCGAATTGAAAAAGGCAGCTAACGCTTCTTTAGAATGATGGAATTGTTTTCGTCAATGAGGTCATTTTTTTCGAAGATCACTTCGTAGTAACTCTCAAGCCCAAATTCCTCCAGGTATTTATCCCTGGTAATGACGATCCCATTGGGGTAATCACTAAAAAACTGCTCAAGTTCTTTTAGATTCGATAGCTGTAGAATTCTTTGATTTGCACCCATTACGAAAGCACTGTTGAAATTTCTAAAGGCACCAATCCCTTCTGCAGAAGCCACTATAGGTTCTGACGCTTTCACCGGGTTATCATTAAATATCTGTGGCATCAGCAGGTAGAAAATCAGATTCGTGTTTAAGATAAAACTGGTTGCCATTGAAATCACAACTCCCTTTAAACTCTTTTTAAATAGGAAAAACAGCATAAATCCGGCTCCAGCCGTTAGTGATAGGAAAATGAATGAGAAGTTTGTATATGCTGCAAATTCACTACTGCTGGAGAAAGCAAAATAAGCTATTATCGGTACCAGCACACAGATGCCTATCAGAAAATAAATTGACCAATTCATTTTACTGGATTTCCAGTTAGCAGAGTTTACACCCCCCAGGAAATTGCCAGTCATGATCGCTACAAATGGGATTGTAGGCGATACATAATGAATCAGTTTGTTGGAGGAAAGTGAGAAAAATACAATTGTGACGGTAAAGGTCACCAACGAAAGAATTGCCAGGTCATTGAGTCTGTATTTGAAAGGCTTGTGCAACGACTGAATCAAAAAAGCGGAAAATGGCAATGCCCATCCGATGATAAACAATGTCGGTAGAAAGAAAGCACTTCCATGTCCTATTTCAGAGGATGTGTATCTGCCGTAATTATGAAAAAGGAAAAATTGCTCTGTCCAGACACCTTCAGTCATGAAATGTACAGAAAGATACCAGGGCAGGTTGATTCCAAGTATGATCAGTGCTCCCTGCCAGATTTTGAGTTGTTTAATCTGCTTTTTCTTAAGCTTCTTCTTCGCAATGAGGAAGAAAAATATACTAACACCGGGAAGGATTAACCCAACAGGTCCTTTTGTGAGGACTGCCAAGCCTATCGCCACATATGTGAAATACAGGTACCTCTTTTTGCCACTTTGGAAATGATGGAAAAAGGAAAAAAGAGAAGCTGTCATGAAGAAAATCAGATAGGCATCCGGAGTAGCCAAATGAAACTGAAAGGCAAACCCCACAGATGCTAATAAACAGACTGCTGCTACCTTTGCAGCTCTTTCTGTCATATACATTCTGCTGATCCTGAAAGTGAGAAGAACAGTAAGAATCCCGAAGACAGCAGAAAAAAATCTGGCACCTAATGCACCCATTCCAAAAATTTTATAGCCTGCTATCATGAAATAATAATGAAGAGGAGGCTTGTCGGCTCGCAGAGCACCATTAAAGGTAGGAACAATATAGTTTTCAGACTCCATCATCTCATAGGCGCACTGGGCGTTTTTTACCTCGTCAAGAATATATAATGGGTATCCCCAGATATTGGCGAAAAGCACAAGAATTGATGCACAGAAAATTATAATTAACTGGTTCTTAGTCTTTTTCATTCCCGAAATTTTCAGTGAGCCTGAGTGAAACGATTTGTCACTAAAACAGAGAAGAAAGCTTCATGGCAATGCTCATATCTCCGTCTACTTTTAGTTTACCTGACATAAATGCAAACATTGGATTTTGCTTACCCGAGATCAGCTTCTCGAAATTCCTCATTTTCATTTTAATGGTGCAATCAGCATTAGAATCTTCATTACTAACCACCGTAGGACTCTGTTTGTCATCCAGCAGGATTACACCCTCTTCGAATTTAAATTTAACGATCGAATTGAGTGCTCCGCCTTTTACTTTGGCTATTTCCCGAATTTGTAGAGTTGCTTCTTCTAATGTCATTATTTTTCCAATTACAGGTTAATTATTTGCTTGTAGAGAACTACTGAATTAGTTTGATCTCATAAAGTTTCGGCCATAGTTTGCCCGTCACATAGACTTTGTCGTTAGCAGGAAGGTAAGCAATGCCGTTTAAAACATCTGCTGTTCCACTGTAACTATTTCTGCCAGCCCATATATCTGATAAGTCCAACTGGCCGACAACAGCACCGTTTTGTAAGTCTATCTTAACAATAAGATCAGTCTGGTAAATGTTGGCATATAAATAGCCATTTATTATTTCCAATTCATTGATTGCCTTCACAGGTCCCTGGTGATTGTTCACCGAAAGTGTCTTAGTGACCTCAAAGCTATCTTTATTTCTGAAGTAAATTTTTTCTGACCCATCGGTCATCAACAGCGTATCGCCATAGGTCGTAAGACCCCAACCTTCGCCGGTATAGTTGAAGGTATGTAATTTATTGAAATCAAGATCATAGATAAAGGCTTGCTGTTCTCTATAGGTAATCTGATAAATTTTATCCTCAACAGGAGTGATTCCTTCCCCAAAGTAGGAATTGCCCAGGAACGCTGATTTGATAGCTTTACCTGTTCGCAAGTCTACAGTCATTACCTTGCTGGTTCCATACTGACCGGTACTTTCATACATCACTCCATCTTTGAAAAACAAGCCCTGAGTGTAGGAGGTATTATCGTGAGGAAATTCGTTTGTGATCAGATATTTAATTTTTTCAGGTGCGGGAGGCGAGATATTATACCTGGGATAAAGCGTTTCACTTTTACCATTACTTAGGTAAATTTTGGTGATCAGTCTGGTAGTACCGGTAGCATTAAGCGATAGGCTGGAAACACTAAAACTGCTATCTGTAGTAGTAAACAACTTTTTATTTTGATAACGTACTTCTACAGAATCAATAGTCACTTGTTTGGCACTTACTGTGATGTTTAGTGAGTCTCCCAGCTGAACCTTGCGAACCCCTTTGGGGAATTCCAGTTTTGACTTATTCCTAATGACAACAGGTTTTTCGTCGTTGCTCTTTTTATCATTATCAGAACCACAGTTACTGAGCAATGCTATCAGTCCGATAAGAACGAGGCAAAATGCGCTATTTGTATATTTTCTCAAACTTCTGATTTAAAATTTCAGAATACATCCAGTAATACGCAAAACTAGCTCTTTAGAGTTTAGTCTTTTCAGAAAATGATACTTTTTTCTTGATACCGTAGACATTCCGAAGAAGTTTTGGAATTGTAAGTCCCTGATATAGAATAGAAGTTACCACCACCACGTAGGTCATCGTGACAATGACATCTTTGCCGTGAAATTCCGGTAAGGACAACGATAGCGCGATAGGGATTCCGCCCCGGAGACCTCCCCAGGTAAAAATACTGATGGCATTCTTTTCAAATTTCCGCCGGGTCGACATGAGACCCATCGGTACTGCTACACTCACCCATCTGGCGACTAATACGATAATGAAGGCAATAAATCCGGCTCCAAAATAGATGGGTTTTTTAGGGATAATCACCATTTCAATACCTATTAGAACGAATAGCATCGCATTGAGTGACTCTTCAATCAAACTCCAGAATTTAAATACGTAATCTCCTGCTGCATTTGATAAATGCTCGCTTTTCCCTTCATTTCCAATAACCAATCCCATGATTACAGCGGTTTGCTTTGCTGATACATGAACAAAATCAGCCAGGTAAGTACCCACCATGACAAGTGCGAGAGTCACCAATATTTCAACTTCTACCTGATCGTTATCAATGTATTTCAACAAGGCAAAGCCAAGGTATCCGAGATATAAACCAATGAATAAACCACCGACAATGTCAGCAGAGAAAATATAAACTACATCAAATCCGCTAAGTGTATGATCTTCTCCGGCGTGTGCCAGATCAAGTAAGGTTAATGCAAGTACTACGGCAACTCCATCGTTAAAAAGCGATTCTCCGGAAATCCTTACATTTAAGTTTTGTGATAAATGAAACCTCTTAATTGTGGCAGAAATTGCAATAGGATCTGTGGGCGAAATTAACGCACCAAAAACCAGGCAATAGAGGTAATTTAAGTGTATTCCCAGAAACTCCAGCAGATAATAAATACCTGTTCCTACGATCAGTGTTGATATGATCACACCAGTTGTTGCCAGTATGAGCACCGGAGTCCGTTCTTCTGCCAGTTTCTTGAAATCTATCTGCATGGCCCCAGCAAATAGCATAAAGCTTAGTACTATTTGATAGAGTACCTCAGAAAAGTCGAACTCTTCCATTATTTCCATTGCCCCTTGCTGAAAAGAAGGGAATATCAATCCCGATACCAAAGTGACAAATGACAAGACCAGTGCCATAATCATCAATCCTATCGAAGATGGAAGCTTTAGAAAATATGTATTTATGAAAATGAAAACACCAGCGAAAAAGACAAATAGTGCTAATATATCAAGAGTCTCCATACGTTTTAAACCCAGCTATAAAATTGTAACATTTAGTTTTTATACTACAGTAATTACTCCAGGATGCGACTTCTAAGTCTCATCAGAGAATACTTACTGGGTGGAATATCCTGTAAAAATATGTAAAATTATCTCCCCGATAAAATTAATGTTTAGATAAGGTCAATCCGTTACAAAATTGACCAGATCATGCTTCATCACTGTGATCATTTCTTTGTATGAGTAAATTCCGCCTAAACTGGAATCGCTATTTGCTAAAATTGATACATAAGCTACTCTATTGCGAATTATTTGGATGACGAAGATTCGTAAAGGTTATTAAAAATAGAAGTAAGTGAATGATTGAGGAACTTTACATCCTAGACAAACGTATCCATCATAGGCGAGCTAATGGTAGAGGAATAAAAAAAGACATTCGGATAATCCAAATGTCTTAGGCCTTAAATAAAATATTATTAGGAATAATTGTTAGTACTATTCCTTTCGGATGACTACTTATTTACTGATAATGCTTTTCTGTAAAATTGGTAAATAAAGAAAGTCAGAGCCAATGAAAACGTTAATAATACCATAGCTGTCGTAATTGTTGTACATTCTAATATAAAAAATAATTAGCTTAGCGTTGCTAAATTTCTATGAAGTTGCTGATATCAACGATGAATCAATGAAATTCATAGACTAACAATATTGAATAATGTTATCTATCTCTAAACTGGCATATAATTACATGGGAATGGTCAATCTCGTGTACAAGGATTTTGAATTGCAGCAGAACGAGAAAATGGTGATTATTGGAGGCTCTGGTTCCGGTAAAACCACTTTACTCCATCTACTAGGTGGAATGATGCAACTGCAGACTGGTGAAATCCAGCTCAATGGCACTTCATTTACAGGACTTAGTGGACATCAAATGGATCAGTTCAGAGCTAATCACATAGGCTTAGTTTTCCAAAAGCCACATTTGATTGGGTCACTCAATGTTTTAGAAAACCTCATGATTAGTCAGATGTTTTCAAGCGGAAAGCAAAGTAGTGCTAAAGCAAAAGAATTATTGGAAACAGTTGACTTGGCCGAAAAAACAAATGCAAGGATCAGCGAGTTAAGCCAGGGACAAGCTCAACGGGTCGCGCTGCTGCGTGCAGTTATTAATGAACCGGATTTGATACTCGCCGATGAACCGACGAGTAGTCTCGATGATGATAATGCGCATGCGGTACTGGATTTATTAATAGAGCAAGCGGATAAAAACAACTCGATTTTACTGATTACGACGCACGATCAAAGGGTAAAAGAAAGAATTTCAAATCAATATCTGCTATGAATTTAGCTAAATTAAGTTGGAAATACATTGCAGACCGACCACTCAACACGTTTTTGAACGTGTTGCTATTTGGGTTTGGTATTTCTATTATACTGGTACTGTTGTTGTTATCTGATCAAATGAAAGATACGCTCACAAAAAATTCCAAAGGGATTAGTTTGGTCGCAGCAGCAAAAGGAAGTCCCCTCCAGATTATACTTTGTAATATTTTTCATATTGATTTCCCCACTGGAAATATTGCACTGAAAGAGGCAATTGAACTGTCGAAAAACAGGTTGGTGAAAAATGCTATTCCAATAGCTTTGGGAGACAGTTATAAAAATCATAGAATAGTTGGAACCACAAAAGCCTATATCGATTTGTATGAGGCGCAGCTAATCGAAGGTGAGATGTGGGCTGAAAGCAATGAGGCTGTAATAGGTTTCAATGTAGCTCAAAGCCTGGAAATTAAGCTGAACGACGGGTTTTACACTGAACACGGATTACAATCCGGAGGAGCGGCACATGAAGATCATGAAGTAAAGGTTGTCGGTGTTTTAGAACGATCCGGAACTGTTTTGGATAACTTGATTTTAACAAGCGTAGAAACTGTATGGGAAGCTCATGAAAGTCATGGGGAAGAGGGTGACCATCATCATACAGAAGAAGAAATGATTACTGAGTTAGGTATCAGATTTGCAGAACATGATCTGGATGAAAAGGAAATTACCTCGTTGATTATTCAATACTCAGGACCTATGGCTGCTGTGCGACTACCGAGAATGATCAACAGTCAGACGAACATGCAGTCTGCCTCACCTGCCTTTGAAACAGCCAGGTTGTTTTCTTTAATAGGAGTAGGCGTAGAAGTAGTCAATGGTTTTGCCTATCTGATCATATTCATAGCTGCATTAAGTATATTCATTGCGCTCTACAATTCTTTGAAACAAAGAGCTTATGACCTGGCCATTATGAGGGCTATGGGAGCATCCAGAAGATTTCTTTTTTTGCATGTAATTGTTGAAAGCCTGATTGTTTCAGTGCTGGGCGGAATTTTTGGCCTGCTCATTGCACATGCTTCGATTGGAGCTATCGATCGGTTTTTTATACCACAGGAATCTCAGATGTATGTGTCGGCATTTGTCTTTTTAAATGATGAATTGATTGTAATAGGAGTTAGCTTTGTGGTCGGAATCATCGCTTCGATTATTCCTGCGATAAGTGCATACAGGACAGATTTGTCTAAAACATTAGCGAAAGGATGAGATATATATTGGTAATAGTAACTGTTTTAGTAACCAGCCTCACTGTGCAGGCCAGGCAGGAGGAAAGAAAAAAGTCCATTCAAAACTGGGCTACTCTTTCGCAGGTAGAGTTTGTGAAGAGTAATGATGGCTATGCAGAAATATACTTGCCTGAGTTTTCACCGTTAATTGAATCCAAAGAAGGGAAAGAAATTATTTTGCAAGGATATATAGTTCCCAACGATGGCTTGTTTAGTGCTGAAGAATTCATCATTTCCAGTTTACCCCTTGCCCAGTGTTTTTTCTGTGGAGGAGATAGCGGTCCGGAGTCTGTAGCCTATGTTTATCCTAAAAAGCCTGTTGTATATACAGCGAAACTGGTGACAATCACAGGTTTGCTAAAGCTTAATAGGACCGATAGTAACAATCTCATATACATGGTCGAAGACGCAGATATAAAAGAAGCAGAATAATCAGAAATATGTTAAACAATCTAAAGGTAGTTGTAGTGTTGATAGTCGGCGCTATGATGTTGAACGCATGCGAAAGTACTCCCGGCAGTGACGAATTGTATAAAGAAGTCATGAAGTATCATGATGAGGCTATGCCACATATGGGTGCATTGTATAAGGCAGTAAAAAAGACTGAGGAAAAAATAAACAATCTGGACTCACTGGCGTCAGACGACGTTTCAAAAGAGCTGGAGTCTCAGTTGGAAACTTTCAAATCCGCACGTGCAAGTATGCAACAATGGATGAGAGATTTTGGCAGCACGTACAACAAGGACCTGCCGGAAGCTGAACAAGTTAAAATATTAAAGGATGAGCTCATCAAAGTAAAAGAAATGAGCAAAGAAATGATGGATGCTGTAGAGCTATCTAAAAAAATATAGAGGGATGTCTCAAAGGACGTGTATTGCGAGGAAACGAAGGGTTCCACCCCGGACAATCTCAACCGTAAAATGTGTGTTTAAGTGAAATTGAGATAGCCCGCTTCGGCGGACCTACACTTCGTTCGCTATGACGAACGTTATACTTTTGAGACATCCCCAAAGAGAAAATTATTCAGGGCAGTCTTTAACTGCCTTTTCTATGGTGTTTACATCATGTAAGCCTGATTTATTCCCCCAGCTGTTGCTGATGTAAGTAATGATTTCGGCAATTTCGATATTAGTAAGGTTATCATGTGCTGGCATAGGCTGGTTGTATACAACACCATTTACTTCCAGCTCTCCCTGAATTCCATTTTTGATAATACAGGCAGTTCTGAGAGGATCTTTCATCAGATAATCTGATTTGGCCAGTGGCGGATACAGCTTTCCCAGCCCTTTGCCATCGGCCTGGTGACAATTGGAGCAGTGAGTCAGGTATAAGTTTTTACCTATTCTATAGTACTGCTGCATCCTGGTTTTGGTCTTAGAATCCATTCCCGAATAGATGTCAGTACCATCACCTTCTTTTGTGTCAGTATCGCCGCAGCTCACAACAGCCAGAGCAAATAAAATTAGAAAAGCATTATTAAGAATTACCTTCATTTTCTTCATTTAATAAGTTATTGATATCCTTCATCAAAATGTCGACCTGGTCGGGAACAGTACCGTCATAGACGCCTCTGATTCTTTTTTTAGTGTCGATCAAAATGAAGGCACCACTGTGCAGAATATTATTTTCGTCCTCAGGATCATCTGCAGGTCTTTCTGTAAGATAGCTGTTAAAAGCGAGTGAATAGATTTCATCTTCATCCCCGGTTAGAAAGTGCCATTTGTCGCTGGTGACACCGAGTCTTTCTGAGTAGTTTTTGAGTACAGCTACCGTATCATAATCTGGGTCTATGCTAAACGATACTAATTGCAGACTGTCCCGGTCTTTAAACTGATCGTGTACTCTCAGCATCTGTTTACTCATTTCAGGACAAATAGAAATACAGGAAGTAAAGAAAAAATCAGCTACGTAAACCTTTCCTTCCAGGTCTTTAGGTGTAATGACGGTGCTATCTTGATTAAACAGCCTGAAATAACCTACTGTATGATCCACTGTATCGTAAACAATTTTTCCATCAACCGTTTTTTCAACGACCTGCGGGTTACCATAAATGTTTAGTTTTCGTTTATCAGCAACGTTGTTACAAGCAACAATTCCCGATAATAGCAAAACTAAGATTATACTAATTCTGTTCATGATTTTTATTTTTCTCTCTGTAAGCTTTATACCTTCTGATCGCGATCATTAAAACCACTGAAAAGACTACTATGCCGATAACTCCCCAAATCCAGCTGATGGCACTTTTCAATGTGATGATAAATACAATGGAAACCAGGAATAAAGTTGCGACTTCATTCCAGATTCTTAGTTGAATGGAGGAGTATTTGAAATTTCCCTTTTTGATTTCCTTGTACAAATGAGCCACCGAAAAATGATAAGCGATCAAACCGATGACCATTCCAAATTTGACAAGCATCCAGGTCTGCGTCCAGTAGTTTAGGATTGTTACCAGCCAGATACCAAAGACCATCGTGAAGATAGCCGAAGGCCAGGCAATTCCATACCAAAGAGGTCTTTCGTTTTTGAGATATTCTTTGATCAGAATGGAACGTTCCGGTTCCTCTTTTGCGTTAGATTCCGTGTGGTAAATCAATAACCTGACCATGTAGAACAAACCTGCGAACCAGGTCACCACAAAAATAATGTGAAGTGATTTTATATATAAATAGTCCATTTTTACACTGCAAAAGTAAGGTATAGGTATTTATAAAAGAATATACTTTGGTACTCTTTTTTTAGTGGTCATATGGCTTTAAATTAACAATGTTTGTAAACTATTTGATATATTTAGCTTTTAATCAGAAGTAGATATGAGTGAGAAGAGTAGTAATCTGTGGTATTTTGAAAATGTAGATCTTTTTAGCATTCTGTGCCCGAGGAAAACTCCTACGATGAAGGACAATCATCCAATCACTAAATTTAAAAAGGATGAATTCATATATTTTCCTGACGATAAGTCTAATCATGTATATATGATCGCTTCAGGCAGGGTTAAAATAGGCGGGCACACAGACGAAGGAAAAGAAATGCTTAGGGCTATACTTGGAGAAGGAGAAGTTTTTGGCGAGCTGGCACTCACAGGAGAAGGTAAAAGAAAAGACTTTGCTCAGGCAATGGATAATAATACGGAGATTTGTCCAATGACAATCGAAGACCTGGAGGAACTGATGGTCGATAACAAACCACTAAGTCTTAAAATCTATAAATTGATTGGTATCAGGTTTAGAAAACTGGAGAGGAAACTTGAATCTTTGGTATTTAAAGATGCCCGATCCAGAATTATCGAATTTTTAAAAGACATGGCTGAAGAGAGAGGTCAGAAAGTTGGTTTTGAGATGATGATCAAAAATCACTTAACGCATAAAGATATTGCGAGCCTTACCGGAACATCCAGACAAACGGTTACTACCATTCTAAACGAGCTGAAAGAAAAGAACATCATCAATTTCGATAGAAGGAGAATCCTGATCAGAGACATGGAGCAGTTGAAGTAATAGTAACAACTGGTCACTGATATTTTTAAAAAGGCGAAAATCTCCAAGTAGATTTTTATTTCGGGTTTTTTGAAGTCCGGTTTTGCCACCGGAATTTTTTATTCGCCATAGTGTAAAGTTTATTTTTCGCACAGTTAGTAGATTGGCAACTCACCCGACATTAGAAATGTAGTTTCAAGTTTTGGTTTGATTTGTGAAGTAAGTTGGGTTTTCGAATGATCGGCATTGAGCCTGGTTTGCTAAGATTTCTTTTGATTTTTTTAGCGGGTAAATCTTTTGAACATCAGGATGTCGTATATCAACTACGAATAACATTTTTTAAAAAATCGGAATTATGAGTAACACCGTTTCTTTATCAGAAGATGATCAACTGAAATGGCCTGAGGTTTTCAGCCTGGCGGGATTAAACGCAGCAGTAGTAATTAGTTGGATCGCTTACCATGAGTATCAGCCAATCCTGATCAAGAATTTTAATTTTGAGAACCTGGCTTCATTTCTGGTAATTGCCAAAGCCATTATCCTGGTGATCATTCCACCCATAGCAGGATGGTTTGCAGATATGTTGCTAAAGAAGAACGGCAAGTATTTTACTGTTTTCACTGTTGGAATAGGAGCAACTGCTATGATATTCATGGTGGTCGCAACGATAATCGGAGCAGGGGCACTCAGTCAAATCAGGGACTTTTTACCGGTGATGATCGTTTTTTGGCTGGTAGCTATGAACTTATTTATCAGTCCAGCAAATTCCATGATAGAAGCCTTTGCACCTGCCCAAAAACTGCCCGTCGTGATGGGAGTACTATTTCTTACAACAGAACTGCTTTATGCACTGGAGCCCCTCATTGTAGAGTTAGTCCATTTTTTTGGTGATACACTTACCTTCATCGTTGGAGGTGTGCTAATTGCTGGTTCCGGATACATTTTTCACAGAGTTTCATCGGATGAAGTAATGACCCGCAAGAAGGAATTGCAGGAAAGTAATGAGAAAAAAGAAAGCTCTTTGGGATACGTGGTGATTATTGTCGCGGGATTACAATTGGGGCTTGCCAAAGGTTTGTTGGTAGAGTTCTTTCCGGAACACCTCGCAAAAGTATTTCCGGAGCATTCGGATATTGCTGATTTTGTAACGTTTGGTCTACTTGGTTTTTCTGCAATTCTTGCATTTGCTACGAGTAGGTCTGTGGCCAGGTTGAAGCCGATCAAAGTCTTGACCTACAGTTTCATAGTATTACTGGTCGGTGGACTTCTTTTGTTTACCTCAGGGTATTTCTACCTGACTATATTTAGTGCTTTAATAGTAGCAGGCTCGTTTAGCTTAATCAATATCACGGGCTTGCCGTTTGCTATCAGTAACCTTTCAACAAGACATATCACCTATGGCGTGGGAATGTTTATAGGTGCATCGGAATTGTTTTCAGGATTACTGGAGTACTATTTTCATTGATTGATCTTACACTGGCCAATGTTAGTTAGTCGGCAGGCAGACAACTCCCTAGACTTGAACTAGAATGACTGAATTATTCAATTTATTTAATTATTCAGATTAAAAATATGATTATTTTAAGTTAGTGTGTGTTTCTGTAATTCTGAGAATGTTTTTAATTAGCTTTTTTCAGTATTGTGTGATGCAAATCACAATGGAAATGCTTCGTTTTACCGAGATTTGTGTCAGAGAGCAGACATCACCTTTTGCTGTGTTGTTACGTTTGGGAAGTGTAACGTAAATGTAAAATATATTTGAGAATGAAAAGAATTGCACTTATTTCCTTACTGTATTTAATCGTTAATGGCCTTTATGCCCAGGATGAAAACCTGCAGAACTATACACCTTCTATACTATTTGGGAAGGGTGATTATGAATTTAAATCATTTCAAAATCTTTTTGAATCACCTGTTGACGGTGGCGAAAGACAAACATTTTTTACATCTATCAATCAGTTTTTGTATGGTGTTAATTCGCAGATAAATGTTGGGTTCGACTTATGGGTACATTCTACCAATCGTCCACTGGCTCTTTCAAATGGTGTAGGTCCTGAGTTCGTTAGAAACGGAGACAGGGTAACGCAATCGGGAATATCCTTATTCGGACCTAAAATAAAGATTGCTCCATTCAAAGGTCTGGAAAGATTGTCAATCCAATCTTCTTATTTGTTTTCAACAATTGACGATAAAGAAAACAAAAGCCCGGACTCTGATCGACCAAATTTCTTCTTTTCTAATGATCGATCGATTTGGTTAACGCAATTTTTCTATGACTTACCTGTAAGTGATAAATTTCAATTATTCTTTCAACAGGCCTTTTGGTATTCCAATGTACATGATTCTTTTGCACAGAATAACTTTCTGGAAACGCAATCTAGTGTGTTTTTTAGTTATTTTGCAGATAGCAGATGGACACTCTATGGCATGACGGAGTATTTCCCGACTCATTATAATAGTGGAGAGCAAACAGCTGAAGCATTTAATAATTGGTTTGTTCAGTCCGGACTGGGGGTTAAATATCAGTTGATTCCCGGCTTAATTGAGCTTGAAACATTGTATACAAACTTTTGGTTAGGAAGCGAAGGCAGAGATGTCGGCCAAACCTTTAATTTTGGTATCAGGCTGATTAATCAAAAATAAACCGAATGAAATAGAACTATGCGGAGAGGTTGGTGGATATTGATTTTAGTGGGTTGGATACCTCTCTCATCCTTTGCGGACAATGGTAAGATTGTTGCCATTGAATTCGATGGACTTAAAAAGACCAAGACCAGCTTTTTAGGCAGGTATCTCACAGTGGAGGTCGGTCAGGAGGTTGACTCGGTCCTTTTAGAGGAAAACAGACAGCGACTTGTAAACCTGGAAATGTTTTCTGATGTTCAATATAGTCTGCAACCAGCAAAAAATGGTTTTCAACTTACTTTCCACTGTACGGAATTATTCACCTTACTGCCGATATTGAGTTTTGGCGGATTGGAAGGAGAGAACGGCAATTTTTGGCTTCAGGCTGGTTTTAATGAAGCAAACCTCGGTGGAAAAGGCCAGAAACTGACGGCCTATTACCAATACTACGACAGGCATAGTCTGGTAGTTGGCACACAATTCCCCAGAATAAATGGTTCCAATTGGGATTTAAATCTCAACTTTATCAAATGGTCTACGCTGGAGCCACTATACTTTAGTGAGGGAACCACACTATACGATTACGATAATTTTACATACGGCGCGACTACCACCTATCATTTCAATTATTTTCAAAGGCTGGAGTTTGGTGGGGCTTATTTCACGGAAAATTATAATAAATCTGCTGAGCAGGCATCAGAAGTAACTGCAGGGCCGGAAAGTGCTTTCAGAAGAAAGATGCTGGGCAAGGTAATTCACTATTATGATAAGATCAATTACAGCAAGGGATTCCTGCTGGATGGATTTAGTCATACCACGGTCAGTGAGTATGTTCATTCCTTCGAAGAAACCGACAATGCTTTCTTTATCATGTTTCATGATTACAGAGTGTTTAAGGTTTATAATAAGAAACATAATTTTGCAATGAGGGCAAGAATTGGCTTGGCTACCAACGAGGAAAGTCCGTTTGCCCCATTTGTTTTGGACAGTTATTTAAACATCCGTGGAGTAGGAAACCGGGTCGACAGAGGTACGGGGGTAGTAGTTGTTAACACTGAATACCGAAGGCTTTTCTGTGATTTTCCCGCCTTTGCCATACAGGGCGTAGCTTTTGCCGATACAGGTACCTGGCGTAATCCAGGAGGAGAACTTTCAGATTTTATGCAGTCCAGCAACATGGAACTTTTCGCCGGACTGGGAGCAAGGTTTATTTACAAGAAAGCACTCAATACCATTTTGAGGTTCGATTACGGTATCGACCTGCAGGATACGCAAATTAGTGGTTTCGTTGTGG
Organism: Bacteroidota bacterium; assembly: GCA_038525605.1. Classification (GTDB taxonomy): domain Bacteria; phylum Bacteroidota; class Bacteroidia; order Cytophagales; family Cyclobacteriaceae; genus JANSWY01. The sequence goes on along the minus strand of JBCBHL010000080.1, from coordinate 8,052 downwards.
GAGTCGGTCAGTACTTCTAAATTCCTCTTCTTCTATATTCTACGGTTCTTCAGTGAAAATCTACAGTTCGGTAATTTCTAATTGAAAAATCTGCCTCATTCATGAATCTTTGGATCAAATAATGGTCAAAGACATGAAAACAATACTCACATTACTCGCACTACTTTTTAGCTTCCAGGCATTTTCACAAAAACAGATCAAAGGAACAGTTACGGATAAAAAACAAGAAGCACTCATTGGCTCTAATGTTTATATCAAAGGTTCTTACGATGGTACATCCAGTGATGTAAATGGCGTTTTTAGCTTTAACACTACTGAATCAGGAACAATTACGTTAATCATTAGCTCGCTGGGTTATGAAGAGCAATCTATCGAGATGAATCTGGATACACTCTCTTCTAATATGACTGTCATCATGAAGGAAGCTTTCGAGCAACTGGACGCCGTGACCATTACAGCGGGATCTTTCAATGGATCTGATGAAAGTAAGCAAGTTGTAATGAAACCACTCGACATTGCTACCACAGCAGGCGCTACTGCTGATATTGCAGGTGCTTTAAATACATTACCCGGCACCCAGAAGGTAGGAGAAACGGGACGATTATTTGTAAGAGGTGGTGAAGGGCGTGAAACACTCACTTTTATTGATGGCATGCAGGTTTTGAACAGCTACACGCCAACAGCTCCCAACACACCTTCCAGAAATCGGTTTTCTCCTTTTATGTTTAAAGGTACCACTTTTAGCACAGGCGCTTATTCTGCTGAGTATGGGCAGGCGTTGTCTTCCGCACTGGTATTGAATTCCAAAGATATGCTTGGTGAAGACCGAACAGATATCGGTCTGATGACGGTAGGCGTTGATATTGCCAGAACTCAAAGCTGGGAGAAATCTTCTTTCGCAGGAAAAATTCAGTATACAAACCTACTTCCTTATTTTTCTCTGGTCAATCAGGATATAGAATGGGTAAATGCTCCTGAAGCAGCTAGCGGAAACTTCTTATATAGAACCAAAACTTCTGAAACGGGTATTCTGAAACTCTATACAAGCCTGAACAGGTCTAACCTGGATTTGATAGAAAATGATCCTTTCCAACCCGGTGTGAAGAACAAAGTAGGAATTGCTAATGATTACATTTATGTGAATGGAAGCTATAGAGATATACTATCTGACAAGGTGGGCATTCAAGGCGGGGTATCCTTTACCAGTAATGTGGATGAAGCCTACAGAGCCAGCGACAAAAGAAATGATGACGATAAAGGTGTTCATCTCAAGACTAAGTTTGATATTCAGCTTTCTCCAAAAGTAAGTCTCAATACAGGAACAGAAGTATTTGCGCGTAAATATGAAAGAACTTTATCAAATGAGTTGGGAGCTATTTCCCAAAACCAGGATGAGGTTTCGTCAGCGTCTTTTCTAGAGGCCGAAACGTATGCTTCCAAGAAGTTTGTCTTAAGATCGGGTGCGAGGCTTTCTTACAATAGCATTGCTCAAAAGGCATCATTGCTACCAAGATTTTCTGCCGCCTACCAAACAGGAGAAAACAGCCAGGCATCTTTCGGATATGGCCAGTTCGAGCAACTACCGGAATATGACTTGTTGCTGGATAACAGCAAACTGGGGGCTGAGAAAGCCACGCATTACATTGCAAACTACCAGGTGACAAAGGATAGAAAGACCTTTAGAGTGGAGGCTTATCATAAAGAATATCAGAGACTTGCTAAGTTAGGTGAATCAGGTTTTAATAATAATGGTGATGGCTATGCAAGAGGAATCGATGTGTTTTGGAGAGATAATGATACCTTCAATGAGGTTGATTATTGGATATCCTATTCTTACCTGGATACTGAAAGAAATTACAGGGATTTCCCGGGAAGTTATACACCTACTTTTGCATCGAAGCACAATTTCTCATTCGTTTACAAGCACTTTATCAGCAGTATCAAAAGCCAAATTGGATTTACTTATTCCTTTGCCAGTGGCAGACCTTACAATAATCCAAATGAAGATGGTTTCAATCAGGGAAGAACTCCTAACTATCAGGATTTGAGTTTTAACATGGCTTACCTGCATCGTCCGTCGATTATATTCTACACTTCAATCAGTAATGTATTGGGCAATCAACAGGTATTTGGATATGAATACAGCAATGAAGCCAATATGAATGGCGTGTATGACAGAGTGGCGATCACTCCTCCGGCCAGCAGATTTATATTCCTCGGAGTGTTTATCACATTAGCCAAAGATCAGACAATGAATCAATTACCGAATTTATAAGAACAAAAAACAATAACAATTAAATATCAAAAACTATGAAAAGGTCAATTTTAACAATCGCAATCGCACTTATCGTAACATTCTCAAGCTTTGCCAACGACGATCAGAAATATTATGAAATCATGGGGAAAACGATCAAAGAGATGTTTTCTGCCACTGATGCCGCGGAGGTACAAGCTAGTTTGAATATGTTTGAAAGGATTTCTAATGCAGAGGCAGATAAGTGGGAACCTGCTTATTACACCGCTTTTGCTTATCTGAAACTTTATGAATTGGCAGAGTCTGCGGCTGATAAGGACGCCATCATCGACAAGGCTATTGCAAGTGTCAATGAAGGGCTTAAAATCGCCGAAAATGAAGATGAACTAATCACCATGAAAGGGTACGTTTACATGATGAAAATGGTATTGGATCCAATGAATAGGGCTCCTGAGTATTCTCCTATCATCATTGGTTCCTATCAAAAGGCGCTGACAATTGACCCTAACAATCCAAGAGCCTGGTATTTGCTGGGACAAATGCAACTGGGTACAGCCAGCTTTACCGGAGGAAGTACTGACCAGGGTTGTGCATCAATTTCCAAAGCGGTTGAAAATTTTAAAAATGATAAAAGTGAAAACCCAATAGCACCAAGCTGGGGTGAAAGTGGTGCTGAAGAAGCAACCCAGCAATGTAGATGATTTCCAGGTAATTCTGAGAAAATAGAATTGAAAAGGCCTGCTTAGTCAGGTCTTTTTCTATTGATTCACCTGCCATGCTAAAGGAATTTTATTTAGCTGTTAGCTACAATCTAAGAGGTATTGATTTTAGCTAAGATACAATATCAAACGAAGGGTGAATAAAACTTAATTGATTTATGAACTAAAAAACCTATTTAGTAAGTCTGTTGAGATATGAAGAGACAATCTTGGCATTTTTATCGATGATTTTCCTGGTAACAAATCGCATTAGAATGTGTGGCTCATCTTCGATGATCATGCTGTAGATATAAACATGTTCATCACTACCATCTGTAAAGGGATTTACCTCAGAAGCCTTCTCTACCCTGTGTGCAACAATCTCATCGATTTGATCCATTTGATAAAGCTTATATGATTTAAACAAAACACCACTTTCTACGGTCAGAAAGTTTTCTGTTCTGTCAAAAACTATGGCCAATGGATATTTCCAGCCTCTGTTGATCAGCGGGAAAAGGATCATGATTAAACTCAGTAGAAGAATCCTGTATTCAGCCAGCGCCAGACTTACTGCGATTGTTACTAGTCCAAGCGCAAAAACGGTGAGCACCACAAAACGCGAAAGTGGTTGTTTTCTCTGTACTCTGTAAATATCTTTTTTGGTCTGACTGATGCTGTAACCATGTTTCTGGAGAAACTTGTTATACTTCTTTAAATCGTCAGTATTTTCAACAGTTTGCATTAATTGGCTATTTCCAGGGAGTGTTTCGGTAACAAGTTAACTATTTTTAGTGAATTTAAAAGTTTTACGATCACGGAAAATTACAGTAATGCATTAATATAGTGATATATTTAGCGGTATATTTTAGCCAAAAGCCTGATTTTTAAAGGGAAATCACCATTGTATGAAAGTGTAACAACGAAGAGTTTTACTGTTGTTAGACAAAAATTAAAGGGTCTATATCCAGACTACTGAAATTTAGCTGTATTGAATAACTCTTCCCACAATGAGGTTTGTTTTAAATCCTCCTCATTATCTATGTCCGTTAGGATATCGAGCTCTTTGTAAGGATCACCAGTCTTTTTTATCTCCGTAATTGCCTCATGATAAACTGAACTGGTACTAAAGGTTTTACCCTGAAAAAGAGCGTTGAGAAAATAAGACATTCCTAGCAGATAATAGCCACCGTCATTAGCTGCTCCAGCCACAAAATTGTTATTTTCCAGTGCATCAAATGCTTCTTGTAGTCTTTGGGTATCTAAATCCCAGCAATCGCTGCCTATGATACAAATCTGCTGATATCCTTTTTCAAAACCTTCGGTAAAGGCTGCTGACATTCTTTCGCCGAGCGAACCCTGATGCTGTAATTTCTTATCAAAATGCTCTGTGGGCCAACGATCATTATCTGCAATGAAACCAGAATAGTATAAGGCTTTATCAACCTCCGTCAGTTGTAAGGCCACCTCTTTGGTTTTATCTAAAAGCCGCTGATAAATTTCAAGTGCCTTTTTGTCACCCAATGTTTTTGCAAGCCTGGTTTTTACCTTGCCCTCTTCTTCGTTTTTGATGAAGATGATCAGCAACTTTTTGTTAATCATATACTTTTATTCCTTTCAGAAGCCATTGAGACCAGTTTTTGTTGTAAGTATGAACGCTGTCGGTAGGCTGTCCGTTTTTATTGAGAATCGTTTTATCATTGAATTTCCAGTCGAAAATTCCTCCGTAAAGATTGTATACATTTTTGTAACCAAGCTTTTGCATCTTTTCGCCAATTCGCTCACTTCTGTAGCCAACAGCACAATAAACCACAACCTGAGCATCTTTCGGAATAGACTTGACATCTTTTTTTGTAAAGCTGTCATAATCGATAAAAGTAGACTGATCGATGTGGCTTACATCATACTCCTTTTGGGTTCTTACATCCAGCAGGTAAACATTCGAGTGTTGATTTTTTAAACTATCTATTTGCCCTGAGTAGATCAGTGGAACAGTACCACTGTACATGCTTTTCATCTTCTCATCAAAGGTTTTCTGAGCACAAGCCGGCATACTCCCTGAGATGAGGATCAATAGAATAAACCAGGCCACACCGCTATTTTGCAATTGCTTCATACACAAAGGTATTAATAATCAGATTATTCATAAGATTAACAGATAGCCTATGAGTTGGGTTCAGAGAAAATTTAAAAAAAGTCAGATCTGCCAGCTTGCTGGCAAGTATTATAGTGGTCACACTATCAGAAAAATACTGCCGAATTTGGCCTCATGATGTATAATTTCCATATTCACTTACTGTGAAGGAGGTAACCTTTACTGGTTTTGGGTATATACAAATGTGAAACACGCAGAAAAATCCAAAAAAGGAGATCAGTCAAGTGTTGGCAGTGCCAAAAGCAAAAGTCAACATCCGGTTTTTCAATTCATTGACGATCGTTCGATTGCGAAGGGACATCAGGCCAAGAAGGAATTAGCAGATGGTAGCCAGCAGGTTCAAAGCCTGAAAGCGATCCAGCAAATGGCAGATGCCAGTGCGACAGGGGCAGTAGTACAGGCTAAGCTAAAAGACCCATTTAGTAAGTCTCATGACCATGAGCTGCAAACCATCTCTACAGCAATTACGAATTACAATAAAATTGGTGGGTTTAGGTTTTCTTTTCCGATAGATGAGAGAAAACAGGCACTTAATCAACTTTCAGTAATTGAACATCTGATCTATAGTTGGTTCGGTAATCATCAGAAGCAGGGATCACCCGAAGATGAACAGATGAGATACCTGATGAATTGGGTGTTGCACGAAAGGCAGGATCTTGTCGCCTTGTCTCTGAAAAACAATGATAAGGAGCCTCCCGTAGCTAATTTTGATGAGCTCCCAATTGAGTTGAGAAACAGAATCATTTTACTATGGCAGGAATTACTGAAAAATGACTCTATAAGAATTGAAGGAAATCATCAGTTCAAGGTCAAAATAATGACAGATTTCAGCAGGTTGCTGGAAACAAAGATGGGTCGAACACTTATTGGAGGAATTATTGAAACGGCAAAGGGTTTGGTCATTAGTCCTACTTCTTTAGCGCATGGCAAGTTTGTAGCCAGGCCTGTAGAACCGGATAAAGAAAAACTGGAAAATAGCGATTCAGGTGCTGGGTTCGTGCAGATTAGTGTATCCGGAACTCATGAGCGTAACAGACAGAAAATGTTGCAGCATGTAAAAACATTTAACCCTCAGAGTAAGGGAGTTACTGTAATGAGTGAGAAAGGGACAAAGCATTACAAATTTGGTGAAGGATCAGGGTCTACACTGCCGGTACCTGTCGATTCTCAGGATTCCATACCACATCCAAGTAGTAGAATGGCAGATGAGGTTGGCAATGAGGTGATCGCTCCAACCTTTATCAATCTGGGGCATGAATTGGGGCATGTCCTGCGATCGGCACAAGGTATATCAGCCTCAGGTGGAGCAGGTATGGATTTGGTGAAACATGGATTCAACAAGCCTGAAGTTTCCAGACCGGAAGAGTTCTTTAATATAGGAGCAGTAGAAAATAGTCTTCGTAGACAGTCGGGAATCAAAGAGCGTCACGGACATGGGAATTATTATACTTTTTGGGCAAATGAGGGTATGAGGTCTGTGTTCAGGATGAAAGAAGAGATAGGAGTAATCAAGACTAACATTGATCCTCAAAGCGTCGAATATGGACAGCTGGAAATGGTAGATCATGAGTTGGATGCACTTTTCGAGCCATTCCAGCATCTTATGAATGGAAAAGGGAATGCATTGGAATTAATGGAATTTGTGGAAAAACATGCTAGCTCACTAAAGCATATAGTTAGCAGTCTGGCTGCCCAGGATAGAGCAAGGCGTACACATGAGGTGATCCATCAGCATGGAGGTGTTGTGAATGTAGGGTCTGAAGGGAACAGGGCTATCGGTAATTTTGACCTGTGATTTAGTAAATGAATTAGATAGTTCGATAGATATTTCCATTAAGTAACCAATCAACCCGATACCTACCGATTTATTGAAGGATGCGCATATAAGATTGACAAATGCCTTTGACAGCTCAATTTTAAAACCGACTTGACCTGAGAGGCAAAAGAACATTGTAATTTTCAAAGCTGAGACATGAGCATTTTGCTGGAGCAGGCTGTATTCTCAGGAATGTCTGACCTGATCATGATCAGGAACTGTAAGCGCTTTATTGATAACCTGAAGCTTCGATTTTTTGCCTGAGCTCAATAGTAATACCGTTATGTGAAAATTTAATGAATTGACAATATGTAAAAGATTGGATTTCAGTGATAAATAATTATATTTAACTATTAAATCCGCGAGATTTTTAATTGATATTTTTTTGAAACCAACACAGATTGTATCAACGACACTTTTTAAACTAATTATTTTATCATGAAAAAGAGTAAACTACAATTGCGCGAATTGCAAGTGAAAAGCTTTGTAACCAATATCAAATCGGAGGTAGAACAAACTGTTAAAGGAGGTGTGATCACCGTTCAAACTCCCGAGGCAGAAAGTATTGTACAGGGATGTCCTACTAATCTTTTCATCTGCCCGATCAACACCCGCCTGTTTACATGTGGCGTCTGTTAACTGATTACTACAGAAAACTTTATTTTAAGCATTATTAAAACTCCTTAAAAAATCTTTAAAAGATGTTTCAAGGTACTCTATTGCCGAGAATTCGGCATTCAATAATTCTAACTTAAATTCTAATAACATGAAAAAGAGAAAACTAAATCTACGCGAATTAGCAGTGGAAAGCTTCGTAACAAACATGGAAACCAGTTTGGAAGATGCCGTTAAAGGTGGTGTTACCAATATTTCCTCTGCAGAAGCTGAAAGTATCTATCTGGGATGTGAGACCAACCTGATAGCCTGTGGTACTTTCTGGAATTGCGGTTAATTGTACTATCAGAAGCTTACGGAATCTCAGGATTTCATAAAACTGTAAACAATCCTCAAATAATTTTTTAAACTTTACTAATTATAAAACATGAAAAAGAGAAAACTAAAATTACAATCGCTACAACTTGCAAGTTTTGTCACTGATTTGGATCAAAAGCTGGAAGAGACAGTAAAAGGT
>JBCBHL010000079.1:2941-22904 GCA_038525605.1 Bacteroidota bacterium | reverse complement strand
AAAATTATATAAGTACGCTGTTCAGATTACCAGACACGTTAATTATAATAACGTGGGAACCGTCGAGTTTTTGGTAGATGAAAACGAAGAGGTTTATTTCATCGAGGTGAACCCGAGGGTTCAGGTGGAACACACCATTACAGAAGAAGTAACCGGAATTGATATCGTCAGGTCCCAAATTCTGATAGCTCAGGGAAGAAAGCTAACTGATCCGCAGATTTATATCAAAAGTCAGGAGGATGTTACCTGCAATGGTTACGCCATTCAATGCCGGGTAACGACTGAAGACCCGATTAAAAACTTTAGCCCGGATTACGGGACGATCATCGCCTACCGAAGTGCCAGTGGTTTTGGAATCAGGCTGGATGCCGGAAACTGCTATCCCGGAGTGAAAATATCTCCGTTTTTCGATTCTATGCTGGTAAAAGTAAGTGCCTGGGGCAGAACACTGAAAGGTGCTTCACAAAGATTGGATCGGGCATTGAGTGAGTTTAGAATCAGAGGTGTGAAAACCAATGTCGATTTTCTGAGAAAAGTGATCACTCACCCTGTATTTTACAAAGGAGAATCTACCGTTCGCTTTATTGAAGATCACCCCGAGCTTTTCGATATGCCGAGGAGGTATGACAGAGGAACCAGATTGCTCTCCTATCTGGCAGACCTGTCGATCAATGGGAATGTCAATGTGAAGAACCCAATCCATGGAAAAGTTTTCAGAGTGCCTAAAGTACCGGATTTTGACAGATACGGTGATTATCCGGAAGGGACTAAAGACAAACTCAATCAACTTGGCAGAGAAGGTTTTGTCGATTGGTTGAAAAACGAAAAAGTAATTCACTATACTGACACTACTTTCCGCGATGCGCATCAGTCGCTGCTCGCTACCAGGGTCAGGACAATAGACATGCTCAAAGTCGCGGAAGGGTTTGCTAAAAACCACCCGAATGTTTTTTCAATGGAAGTATGGGGCGGAGCAACCTTCGACGTTTGTATGCGGTTTTTAGATGAAAATCCGTGGGATAGACTAAAGCTTTTCAGGGAAGCCATGCCCAATATTTTGCTGCAAATGCTGCTGAGAGGCTCAAATGGAGTGGGATATAAGGCCTATCCTGATAATTTAATTGAGGAGTTTATTGAAAAGTCGTGGGAAAACGGAATTGACGTTTTTAGAATTTTTGATTCCCTCAATTGGGTGGAGGCCATGAAGGTGAGTATCAAAACAGTGAGAGAGCGAACAGGAGCATTGGCTGAAGCTTGCTTGTGCTACACCGGAGATATTCTGAAAAAAGACACCAAATATGATCTGAAATATTATATAGATTTAGCGAAAAGACTGGAAGACGAAGGGGCACATTTGCTGGCCATCAAAGACATGGCCGGATTGCTGAAACCAAAAGCCGCTACTGAGCTGATCGGGGCGCTGAAGAATGAAGTAAGCCTACCTATTCACCTGCATACGCACGATACTTCTTCCATTCAATCGACTACTTATTTTTCTGCCATCAATGCTGGAGTGGATGTGGTAGATCTGGCAATTAGTTCTATGTCCGGATTGACTTCCCAGCCCAACTTCAACTCGGTAGTAGCTGCGATGGAAGGTCACGAAAGAGAGCAGGATATGAACCTGTCTACCCTGAACCAATATGCCAATTACTGGGAAGATGTGCGTGAATTTTACTATCCGTTCGAGTCCGGATTGAAAGCAGGAACCGCAGAGGTTTACGACCATGAAATTCCCGGAGGACAATATTCTAACCTGAGGCCACAGGCGCGCTCGCTGGGACTGGAAGATCGTTTCGAAGAAGTAAAGAAGAACTATAAGGTAGTCAACAAAATGTTTGGAGATCTGGTGAAAGTAACCCCTTCTTCTAAAGTAGTTGGAGACATGGCATTGTACATGACTGCCAATGGGCTAACACCGGAAGATGTCGTCAACAACAAGTCTCTGTCGTTCCCCGAATCAGTGATTAGTCTGTTTCGAGGAGAATTGGGGCAGCCGCACGGCGGATTTCCCGAAGCTGTTTCTAAAGCGATTCTAAAAGGAGAAAAACCTTTTACCGACAGGCCTAACGCTCATCTGGCACCAATTGATTTTGAAAAGGAAATGAAAGAGTTTCAGGCGGAGTTTGATGAATACTGCGATGAACTGGACTTCCTTTCATATAAGTTGTATCCCAAAGTATTTAAGGACTTCTTTGCCAAAAACAGGCAATTTGGAGTTGTTTGGCGGCTGCCTACTCCTGCATTTCTTTATGGTTTGAAGGACAATGAAGAAATTTATGTGGAGATTGGCAAAGGAAAGGCGATTATTATCAAGAAGCTGTACTCCGGCCCTGTTGATGAAAATGGATTCTGTAAAGTCTACTTTGAACTAAACGGGCAAACGCGGATACTTCAGGTTAAAGATAAAAATGCCAAGACAGATAAGGTCGCTCACGTCAAAGCAACTGCCGATAACCACGTAGGAGCGCCGATACCTGGCAAGGTAGTGGAAGTGAAAGTGAAAGCCGGACAAGCGGTGGCAGAGAATGATCCACTGTTTGTTATTGAGGCAATGAAGATGGAAACGACGATTAGTGCTGAGAAAGCAGGAACTGTTGCGAAAGTCTACCTGTCAGAAGGGGAGCTAGTCGATTCTGAGGATCTGATTATCGAATTTGAGTAAATCGTAAAGTGACTATATAATAGTAGCACCCCGGTTGAATGATTGGGGTGTTTTTTTATTGGTACTTGGAAAGGTGGAAAATACATCCACGTAGAGATCAACTATTGGGGCAAGTAGTATAGCTGTAAGGAGTTATAATTTTACTAAGGATGTGCCTCATACATTTTAGCCGCGTCGGCGGTCCGATTTTTTAGTGCTAAAATCAGATTAGAAAGAAAAGGCTGGGGCAGCCCCGCTGTTTGAGCTTTTGGGTAGCGAAAAATTTATTTCTGAATCTATTAAGCGAGTTCCTTTTATTTCCTGTTTTTTAGCGCCCGGCGCACCGGCTAAAAAAGCGTTAATAAATGTATGCAGCTCCCGGCTGGGAACAGCTAGATTTTTGCAGGGCCGCCTGGCGGTCACTTTTCATCAATGGAAAAGTGACGAAATCTTGTTTAACGCACGACTCAAATTTAAGCGTATAGCCATTGATGACTTATATAAATTTTAAAAGTTGTATTTTAAAAAATATACTCGACAGAAATCTGGACTGATCCTAATCATTGACATGTTAAACAAATTACTTTAAATTCAACGGTAAATAAAAACCAACAATCATGAAAAGAAACTACTTACTGCTGCTGCTAATGTTTAGCTTGATTTTTTCCGTTAGCTGTTTTGAAACCGTATTGGATGAAGTCTTTCTGGAGGAAGAAGACAAGCCTGTTTATCCTGAGGGATTTATCTTTCGGTACGCTAATGATTCCGGTGATGAGCAAAGATTCCGTGTGTCAGAAATCTTTTATGGTATTGATGATGCCTCCACCCGTGGCAGATACGAAACTGTACGTGTGGAACTGCAAAGTCTGGATGATGATTCGAGACAGTCTTATTATTTTCATTCTTATTATCACAATTTTGAATTCACCTGGGGTAATGCGAAAACCTCCACCAATAATTTTAGGAATAATGTACCGACCAGGGCTTTGGAAGTCAATGGCACCACTTACCTGAATGTTCGGGAAATCCGATTCTACGAAGATGGTGAAATCGTTACGACAGGCTATTTCAGCCTTAGTCACGGACTTGTGCAGTATGAAGACAACGATGGGGTTGTCTGGCGCCTTGTAGACAATTAAATTAAGAAGTGACTTTATGCTTCATAACTGACTGCCTGTCGCAGATATCTTCGGAATGGAAGAGAGACCTCATATAGCAACACCAAATGATCTTCAAATCCTGATTTAAATACATCGGCTCTTTCGAAAGAGTACTCTACCGCATAATGCTTGAACTTGAGAAGTTCGATGTAATCATGATCGGATGAATATCCCTTTGGGGCATTGGTGAGTTTGCTACCATCATCCCAAAGGCCATCAAATAGCTCATTAAACTTTTTGTCGTTCAATATTGCCAGTAACTCATCTCCGTTGTAGTCAATCGCAGCTCTTATTTTCTTCAGCACATCACTGCCGGGACTGTAATATCCCGTTGCAATCAGCGATTGTGAAATGCCAAAGTGCACATAAAAATCTCCTTGTTTGGTGAGCTGGTCTAATCCGCCACTAAAATGATCTTTGTAAACAGGTCTTTCCGGATGAAACATCAGGTTGTTGTTGATCCTGTTGATCCCTTTTTTACCGGGCGTATCGTAGTAATCGGGGTCTATAGCTGTTAACCGGTCATTCATTTGATCGAGCCAGCTTACAAACCAGTTGCGTACTTTTATATATTCTTTTCTGTTTTCATCCATCCACGCCTTGTTGTTGTTGGATTGTAGTCTTTCAAGAAAATCGTATAATTCGGCAAAGCCCATATTTTTGTTTTTTGATCGGTTTTTATTGTCGCAATGCTTATCAGAATATCAAATAAACCAGAAAAACTAGTTTTAGTTCAGTGAAAAAACACAATTACAGAGTAATAACAATTAGAAAATTGAAAGATCACCGGAAATTAATGATCTTTGTTCATAACTTATCAAATTAGTGTAAATTCAGCTGTAGTTGCAGGAAAAGGATATTATAACGGAAGGAATCAGAAAAGGTGATGAAAAAGCCTTTGAAACCGCTTTCAGGCAGTACTATGGCAAGATGATGAAGCTGGCTTGTGGCATTTTGAAAAACGAAGAAATGGCAGAAGAACAGGTGCAGGAAGTGTTCACCAAGGTTTGGGAAAAGAGAACAGAACTGCCTGAAAAACTCAATTTATTTGCTTATCTCCTTACCAGCGTGAGAAACCGATGTTACAATGCGATCAGAAACAGGCAAGTAGAGCAAAAGTATATTGATTATACACAGAGTCGGTTTCAGGAGCAACTGCTCAATTTTGACTATGATGATTTAGACGAGGAGCTGATAGAAAAGCTGCATCAGGCTATTAACGCACTGCCCGAAAAATGCCAGGAGGTATTCAAGTTGAGCAGGTTTGAAAGGCTGAGTCACAAGGAGATCAGTTCCAAACTGGATATCAGTGTGAAGACAATCGAAAAACATATTACCAAGGCTTTGAAAGTACTGAGAAGTCAGTTGGTTGGCGTTTTGAAAATTTTAATTTTATTAATGGGGGAATTATTGTAACACCGTGTTATAACTGAGATGGGGTACAGCCAGGAAAATATCGATGAGTCAAAAATCATTTCCTATTTGAATGGGGATGAACTTTCCGATGAGGAGAGGGCAGACATTGCCAATTGGCTCGATTCTACTGAAAATCAGGCGGAAGCCCGGAAATTGTATCAGGTATGGGAATTATCTGTGCTAGCTGCTGATCAGGAATATGACGTTGGTGCGGCATTCGATAAATTCCGAAGTAACCTGAAAGTGACCCCAACAGCTGATGAGACACCTACTGTCAGCATCAGAAAAAACTGGTGGTATGCTGCAGCTGCTTCCATTGTTTTAATCATCGCAGCTATTTGGATTTTACAGTTGCCCGGTGATCCTACTAAGATTAGTTCAGGCAAGGGATCAGTAAAGACTATCCTTGCTGATGGCAGTATCATAACTTTGAACAAAAAGAGCTCATTTACCTATTATCCTGATGAATTTGCCGGACGAAGCGGTTTCCGAGAGGTAATGTTGACAGGAGAGGCTTACTACGAGGTAGCCCACAATCCCGACAGACCTTTTATAGTGAAAACACACGATGTGCAGGTAGAAGTGCTTGGTACAAAGTTTCTTGTGAAAACTATCCCGGACAAGCCTACTGAGGTGCTGGTAACTGAAGGGAAAGTAAAAGTCACGATTTTGATGTCGGGAGAAAGTTATATCCTGACCGCCAAGGAGCAAATATCTGCGGAATCGAATGAGGATTTGAAAGTGGAGCCCTCGGATGTCAACAAACTCTATTGGAAAACCGGAGTGATCGAATTTCCAGGAACCCCTCTAGATGAAGTGATCAGCGTACTCGAAAAGGAGTTCGGTGTTGAAATCTCCGTAGAAAATGAGGAATTATTCAATTGCAATATTACTGTCACACTCAAAAAACAATCGATAGAAACGATAATGAAGGTGATAGACACAACTTTAGGTCTGCAGCACGAACAGTCCGGAGATAAAATACTGATCAAAGGAGATGGTTGTCAGTAAACGGTTGACACTGTTATTTTTCCTGATGAGTATCCCATTAATTTCCTTAAGTCAGGATGTGAAAAAATCCTTCATTTTTCAGAATGAACCTATTGCTATTTGTCTTAAAGAAACGGTAGAAAGTTATGGTTTCTATCTGTCATTTAAGCAGGAAATATTTAATGGACATGCTTTAGTTTCTGCGGACTATCAGGATAAAACCCTGGATGAAATGATGAAACTTTTGCTAAAGGATGACTTCAGGTATAAGAAAATCGATGAGTATGTCATAATCAATCCTGTTACCAAAGAAAAAGCTGAAACTGTTGCCGAAGAAATTTTGACGGATGAAACAGTGGTATTTGATACCGTTACCATAGAAAAGGTTATCGTCCACTACGACACACAGCAGATAGCTGTCAGAAAGTTTTTTTACGATACCATCCGTATTCCCAAAGAAGAAATCTTTTATGATACCCTGTCGGTTACCGACTTTTCGGATAGTACCTCCCGGAAATGGCAATTTGGTGGCTTTTTCGGACCTGTTATGCGCAGGAGGCAAGGTGCAGACTTAGATGCGGATTATTTTGGAGCGCAAGTTGGTGGGTCGGTTAGATACAATTTGGAGAACCTTTATTTACAGTTGGATGCGAGCTATCAATATCTATTGAGTAATGTTTCTAGCAGCAGCGTGACAGAAGTTATGGAAACGAGAACGGATACAATTTCCGTATTCTTTGTGATAGAAGATGGTGTTCGGACTCCTGTATATGTTACTGAAGAAGTGGATATAACCAGAGAAATACAGACGAATATAGATAGAACGAATACCCTGCAGTTTCTTACATTTTCCCTGGTAGGTGGATATGAGTTAAAAATGACAAACCTTTCGCTGGGCCTTAATTTAGGAGTCAGTGCAGATTTGTTGCTAAACCGGGACGAGTTAATTTTTGCAGACACGGAATTGGAGGATAATTCTGCTACTCAGTTCAATAATCCTACCGTTAGTGTCGTTTTCCAGATGCCATTCCAATATTCAAAACCGGAATTTATCGGTTCCGTAATGATGACACCCTACGTTCAGTATGGACTAAATGATGAATTTAGAATCCCGTCACCCGGGGGAAACAGACTGGTTGCTGGTATTAAGCTTGGAATAATTTTTTAATTTTCTGTAAAGCAGGTGGGGGATATCAGCCCCCTTCGGGTTTTCAAAGTATAGACATAAAAATAACATCTATGAAAATACTTTATCCTAACAACAACACCAGAAGCATCAGAACAATTGTCATGCTGTTGATCTGTTTGCTTGTGGCAATCTTTAAGCTATCAGCATCTCCGGTTGCTTCGACATTTACTTGCGATGCTGAAATTTTTTATCACAACGATCATGCTGACAGCACCACCTTTACTTTTGCAGCTCTCACAGATGCTGAAGGCCTGACTTACGAATGGCTCATCAATGAAGAGCAGGTTTCGACAGATTCTACTTTTACTTATGATTTCCCTGAAACAGGTTTGTACCTGGTGGAATTGATCACCTTTGATTCGGATCAGAATGAATGCGCTACACGGGAATTTGTCGAAGTAGGTTTTTCAGGGGTGGAATGCGATTTAGAGATTTTCTATCACAACGATCACGCCGATAGCACGACATTTACCTTCGTAGCACTCACAGAGGCTGAAGGCCTGACTTATGAATGGTCCATCAACGAAGAGCAGGTATCAACTGATTCTACCTTTACTTATGATTTCCCTGAAACGGGTTTGTACCTGGTGGAATTGATCACCTATGATTCCGATCAAAATGAATGTTTTGTAAAGGAGTTTGTAGAAGTTGGTTTCTCGGAGATTGGGTGCGATTTGGAAATTTTCTATCACAACGACCATGCTGACAGCACCACCTTTACTTTCGCGGCGCTCACGGATAAGGAAGGGTTGACTTATGGATGGTTTATCGATGAAGAGGAGATTTCAGCTGATTCTACCTTTAATTATGATTTCCCGGAAGCTGGAATATACCTGGTGGAATTGATCACTTATGATTCGGATCAGAATGAATGCGCTACACGGGAATTTGTGGAAGTTGGTTTTTCAAATACAGATTGTGATTTGGATATTTTCTACCACAACGATCATGCAGACAGCACGACCTATACTTTCGCAGTACTCACAGATGCTGAAGGGTTAACTTATGAATGGTATATAGATGAAGAGCTGGTTTCAACAGATTCCACGTTTACTTATGATTTCCCGGAAGCAGGTATATATGTGGTGGATCTGATCACTTTTGATTCGGATCAGAACGAATGCAGGATACACGAATGTATTGAAGTTGGTTTTGTGGAAACAGAATGTGACGTGCAAATTTTCTATAACAATGATTTTGCAGACAGTGCCACATATATTTTCAAAGCATATCCAAATATTGAGGGGCTGACGTATGAATGGTTTATAAACGAAGAACAGGTTTCGACAGATTCCGCCTTTATTTATGAATTCGAAGAATCAGGTCCATACTTAATCGAGCTGATTACCTACGATTCCGAACAGAATGAATGCGTAAGAGAGCTGTTCGTGCAAGTAGGTGTTACAGAAGTGGAGTGTGATTTAGAGATTTTCTATCACAACGATCATGCGGATAGCACTACATTCACTTTTGCAGCACTCACTGATGCTGAAAGGCTGATGTATGAGTGGTACATCAATGAAGACCATGTATCGGAGGATTCTACCTTTACTTACAATTTTCCGGAGGCAGGTTTGTATCTCGTGGAATTGATCACCTATGATTCTGAACAGAACGAATGTTATGTGAAAGAATTTATTGAGGTAACCGATGAGCAGGAAGCGTGTGATGCCACCTTCACGTTCATCAATGAAACTGGCAATTACTACACTTTTACAGCAAATGCAGATGGGGAGGCTGTAGAATTTGAATGGGAAATCGACGGTGAGTTTGTTTCTGCAGATTCATCCTTTGAGTATCATTTCAAAGAAGCCGGAAATTATGAAGTAGTGCTGACCGTATACGACGAAGAGCAAAATTCGTGTACTTCTGAGGAGTTGATTCAGGTGACTGAACCTTCCGCTGATTCGCTTTACATTAGGGGATATCTGTTCGCAGATGTATTACCTGTAGACAATGGAGTCGTAGAGCTTTATCGAGAAGAAAATCAAGAGTGGATAAAGGTAATGGAGACCGGGACTTTCAATGGTGAGTATGAATTTGATGACCTTGTAAGAGGAAAGTATCTGATACATGCCCGTGGAAATGAACAGGTTCATTTTGCATTTATCCCTACTTACTTTGTCAACGGAATATCGTGGTTTGATGCTTATCACCTTGATTTGGAACATCCGGTAGAAGAGGTGAAAATCACATTGATCAGATCTGAGGAGCTGAACGCAACAGGGCAGGGTGCATTGAGAGGAAGTATTGCAGCAGGAGAAGAAATCGTACCGAATATTGTATTGCTGAAAGATCAGGCTTCAGGTAAAGTAATGAGGTGGACGGTGACTGATGCAAATCATGGATTTAGCTTCGATGGGTTACCATATGGTCGCTATAAAGTAACTGCTGAAAAGCCGGGAGTTTCTTTTAGTCAGTCGTTTGAACTCACAGAGGCAAGACCTGAAATTCTCGATTTTGAAATGAATCCGGGTGTGGTTTCTGACGTGCGAGATTTATTGAATCTGTCAACTTTAAATGTGTATCCGACAAAGTTTAATGATGAGATTCATTTGGAAAATAAAGGCTACACCTCAGAGAATCTGTTGATAGAGTTGGTTTCAACTTCAGGAAAGCAGGTAATGAGTCAGCAGATCACATTGGGTGTTGCTGAAAGCAAGACTATAAAAATATATGATACCAACCGTGGGCTTCTAATTATGAAAGTAAGAAACGAAAAAGGGAAAGTATTGACAAAGAGACTTATCAAAGAGTAATTCACAACAATGACACCTCAGGTTTTTTGAATCTGAGGTGATTACTCTTTTTTATTCATTACTGTATAATCGCAAAAAGACTGGCTAGACCAGTCTTTTTTTATGTTTGCAATTCTAATCAGTTGAAAGACATCCTGAATTCCAGTGGTGTCTGCTTCGTTTTTGATTTAAACAATTTGCTAAACGACTGAGGATGCTCAAACCCGAGACCATAAGCGATTTCACTAACCGACAACTCAGTGGTCGAAAGCTTAACTTTAGCCGTTTCAATCACCCTGCTGTGTATATGCTGTTGGGTAGTTTGTCCCGTAAGGCTTTTGAGCAAACTACTTAAATAATCCGGTGTCAAATTTAGGTGATCAGCAATTTTATTGACTGAAGGTAAACCTACATCTATGAGATTTTCACTGTTGAAGTAATCATCGAGGTAAGACTCCAGCTTACTAAGTGTTTGATGGTTCACAATTTTTCTGGTGAGAAACTGTCGTTGATAAAACCTCTCCGAATAGCCAAGTAACAACTCCAGCTGGCTGACGATGATTTGCTCACTAAACTTATCAATGTTAGACTGATACTCTCCCTGTATGTTTTGAAGAATATCCAGAATAATTTTCTCCTCCTTTTCTGATAGGAATAATGCTTCTCTTACAGAGTATTTAAAAAAAGGATATTTTTTGATGTTTTGTGCGAGTGAAGTGCCAAAGAAAAAATCAGGATGAATGGCCAGTATCCATCCTGAAGGGGGTTGCTCTTTGGCATCACTTTCCAAAAGCTGGACTGTAATGAGCTGGTCGGGCGCAAAAAAGGTCATCAGACCCTCATCAAAGTCGTAAGAATACTGACCATATCGATATTTACCAGCCACATTGCGTTTCAGAGAAATGGAATAATAACCCTGAATCCATTTGAGCTCATTTGTCTCCGACGCTGATTTTACAAGCCTGTAATCTATCAGGCTAATCAGTGGATGTTCAGGGGCACTGAGATTATTAAATCTATGCAAATCACTGATTGATTTTAAATGGGCTACTGCTGTTTTGCTCATGGTATTTATCGATTATTACTTAAAAATAAGGAACGGTTTTATTCTATTCAAACTTTCAGCTTTAGCATATCTCCCATACCAAAGGCATTGTACAAACCTTCATGGATTTGAGATAATTGCTTGTTGTATGGCTCGATATGATCTCCCATTCCCATTTTGTCAACGACTGTTCTCATAGGCCTTTCACCAGCAGGAGTCTCCACCAGCTTGACAATAGCTTCCGCAACGTTCTGTGGATTCTGTTCGGGATTTCCTGCCAGGGCACCTTCAAAACTATCAAAAGCATGTTTTGGCGCATGGATCATATCACCGTAACTTTCATTTTGTGAGTTATCTGAAGGTTGCATAAGGCTATTAAAGAACCCTGTAGGATACCCGCCCGGTTCTACTAAGCATGAGTCAACACCAAATCCGGAAAGCTCAACTCTGTAGTTTTCCGCCATTGCTTCCAGTGCCCATTTCGAGGCATTATATGGTCCGTAAAATGGGAAGGAAATTCTACCCAATAGACTTGAAACGTGAATCAAAAGACCCGATCCCTGATTTCTCAAATGTGGTAAGGCTGCTCTGTTTACTCTTTGTACACCAAAGACGTTCACATCGAATAGTTTTTTAAAATCTTCCGTGGTAAACTGTTCCTGGATTCCCAGCACACCAACACCAGCATTGTTGATTACTACATCCAGTCCGCCGAGTAATTCAACCGCTTCAGCAATACCGGAATTTACACTTTCGTCATTGGTAACGTCCAAACTGACAACTTTTGCACCAGCACTTGTCAATTCATCCGCGGCTGCCTTGTTTCTAGATGATGCGTCTCTCATAGTGGCAACTACTTCATGACCTTGTTTCAATAAGGTTTGAACCGTTAATGCGCCAAAACCTCCATTTGCTCCTGTTATTAATACTTTTGACATAATTTCTACGATTTATTGTTTTTGATATTACAAATTTTAGGAGTTTTTCTCAACTCTCTGTAGCCAAATCCTAGATCGTTGTAGTCAAAAAAAACAGTTAGATACTTTTTCGTGATCTCATATCCTAGTATTTCGATTGCTGATAGTTGTTTTAATTGAAGATAGGGGGAAAGAATCTTGATTGATTCGATGGTTATTTTACTGTAAACCGACTAAGTCTTCTACACAGTATTAGTCAAGCCCCAGGTCAGAAGTAATCGCATGATGTAGTTCGATCTCATTTACCGGGATGCCATGATATTGCTGAATGATGCCACAAACCACCCGGTCTATTTCATATTGATTGGTGAGACTGTTTGAATCGATTAGCTCTTCGTGATTCATTGAGATAGTCCAGTCGACCAGCTGCCCGATGGTGTTTTCTGTAATCGGGCGAACTCTTTTTTTGATTGTAATCCCAAATAAGGAGATTTCGCGTTTTAGTTCTCTGTTTTTATCCAATAAGACTAACTTCGGCAACTTCAAACCAGTCTTTTTTTCCAGCTCATTCCATTTATGTTGAATGTTTCCTGTTTTTAGTAAGTCGATGATCGTACAATCTGGCCTAATAGCATCTTTCTCAACACCTATGCCTTCCAGACCCTTTTCAATTTTTTGGTAAACGATTTCAGACGCGCACTTTTGATCAGCGTGAAATTGTACTTTGTCACGGATTACCCTTGAAAAATCACCTACGTGCACAATTCCCTCCGCTTCATGATCGGCAATCGATACGTTGAAGGTTTCCTCTACCTGCATCACCAATTCCACCGTATCCAAACTCATCCCTTCCCTGATTTTTTTGAAATTTCATTCATTTTTGGTGAGGTAGGTAACTCTCTTTGAGGCAATCAGCTATTTTTTGTAGCTCATCACCAACATGGGAACATCTGTTTGCAACACCATCTGATTGGAAAGACTTCTGTGGAATACTCTTTCGAAGAAATTGAGCTTTTGTTTAATCATCGCCAGCATTTCTACTTTTTCTTTTTTCACAAATCCTCCCAGGCCGTGGGCGATGTCTTCATCGTAGATGGTAAGGCAATGAGATCGTACATTTTCAAGGCATTTATTGACCTTATCATAATTCACCTCCTCTTGCTGAGACTTGTCTTTGGAAACATGGATCACCAACACCCTGGCATTGTATTTTTCGGCAAATGTTACCAGAGGTTTCATGACCTGAGAGCTTGGGCCTTCGCCCTGATCCATAGCCATGACTATTTTTTCCGGCTTTTTAAACATATAGTTGACTGGTACTGCCAATACGGGACAATGAACCTGCTCCATTACTGCTATGGTATTTGTACCCATTAGAACATCAGCTATGCCACTGACACCTCTGCTGCCCATTACAATCAGGTCAGTTTTGTCCTCAGAGACCATTTTGGTGGCAATTCCCACAATTTCGCCGGCCCAGACTTCTGTCTGAATTAAAAATCTGTTTTCCGGGAAATCAGTATTGATATCTGATAGTAACTTTTCGAAAGAGGTTCTGGCAAGTTCTGTTCTCACATCCGTGGCTGATGCGCATGCATTAGACTTGTGATAGGGCAGGTACATCCCATGCACAATTTGAAACATGACGCCATCCCCTCCAAAAAGAGACAAAGCATAGTAAATAGCGCTTTTTGCATTCTCGGAAAAGTCAGTTAGTAGCAGAATTTTCTTCATTAGCCGATTGTTGGATTTAACACAAAAATAAAGATACACTTTCGATGCACCAGTCGCAATTTACCTTTCAATAAAATCACTATTGTTCGATGAACCTTGTGAATATGGAAACCAATAATAGGAAAGCATAACTACTTGATTCCCTATTTTGAAGGATAACGGAGAATCTGTCTTTATCCCGATTTGCATGAAGGGGTCGAAATGGACGATGAGCTACTTTGTTAAAACAAAAAAGCAGGCGATTAAAGAGTTGTTAAATGCTCAGCGCCTGCCTGGAAAATCGATATATGATAATTATCCTTCAGCTTCCTGAAAAGGTATATTTTCTAATACGTGATTGATTGCGTCGAGCCGGGCTTTGGATTTTTCGTTGGCATCAATAATAATCCAGGGTGCAAGTGCTGTATTGGTCTTTTCAAACATTTTATCTTTGTAAAGACTATATTGGTCCCATAATTCCTGTGCTTTTTCATCGACGGCAGTCATTTTCCATCGCTTTAGCGGATTTTTTTTGATATCCCGAAATCTTTTGGCCTGCTCTTCTTTGTTGATGGAGAAATAGAACTTAATCAAATAGGTATCCGACTCAACAAGCATTTTTTCAAACTCATTTACCTGGCCCATAAAAGTTTCATACTCTGCTTTCGTACAAAAGTCATTTACGGGTTCTACAATGGCTCTGTTGTACCAGCTCCTATCGAAAAAGACGATTTCACCAGGTTTAGGCAGTTTGTTGATATATCGCTGGAAAAACCATTGTTTTCTTTCATCATCGGTAGGTATATCAAGCGCTACGATTTTGAATTGCCTCGGATTGATATATTCGGTAATCCGTCTGATAGCTCCACCTTTCCCAGCTGCGTCTCTCCCTTCGAAAATAATGACAACTTTTTTGTTATTTTCGATGACCCAGCTCTGTAACTTGATTAGTTCTTCCTGTTTTTTTCTCAGATTTTCCAGGTATTTCAACTCATTTAAAGCCCCATTTACATTCACTTTTTTACCTTTTAACAAGGCATGCAAACCTGTCTTTGAATTTAGCAAAGCCAGCTGATCTTCAGTTAGTTCTGTATTTTCCATCATCTCAATTCTTAAATATCTATTTGTACAACACTTCTGTGATATCTCATGATCACATTTGGATCAGGCAGCAAAGCAGTATCGGTACTGCCTTTGCCGTCGTAATCAAATTGAGAAAGTACATGCCGCATACTTTCCAGCCTGGCCTGTTTTTTATCATTCGTTTTTACGATGACCCACGGACTGAAATTGGTGTGCGTCTTGCTAAACATTTGCTCTTTATAATGTGTGTACTTATCCCACAAATCCTGACCTTTCTTATCGACGGGGCTGAATTTCCATCTTTTCAATGGGTTGTTGAGGCGGGAATCGAATCTTTTCTGCTGCTCTTCTTTGGAAATGGAAAACCAAAATTTGATGATTTTCAGGTTGTCTTCATAGAGCAGGTGTTCAAATTCAGGCACCTGAACCATGAATTTTTCATATTGCTCTTTCGTACAAAATCCCATTACCGGTTCTACCACTGCGCGATTGTACCAGCTTCTGTCGAAAAATACGATCTCTCCGGGATTGGGTAGTTCTTTGATGTATCGGCGAAAATACCACTGCCCCCTTTCTACTTCTGTGGGTTTGGTAAGCGCGACTACTCTCGACGATCTGGGATTGAGGTGTTCTTTAAATCTTTTGATGGATCCTCCCTTTCCTGCCGCATCGCGTCCTTCGAAAATGATGGCTACACGCATTTTATTTTGCGCTATCCATTTTTGCAGATTGACGAATTCAGTCTGTAGTAGTTGAAGCTCTGCTTCATACCGCAGTTTCTTAATTGTCTTTGAGATGGAAATATCGTTTTCTTTCGCGATGGAAATCAGGTCATTCCGCGTTTTCGCTGAATTTAGTTGCTCGGAAGTGAAAGGCATATGTGCATCAATTACGTTTATGATGAATTTGAAATCTTACAGTTTTCAATTCAAGTTACTGAATTAAACATAAACAATGTCGGAATCACTTTTGAAATGACTTAGCCATTGTTTTGCTTAACGGGTAAATATCCACCGTCTACCAGATTCTCTTGCTAACATCCGTCAATATTCGTGATGAATAATGTCATGATTGAAAAAATTAAGCCGATTTTTGTTTACGTTCGTTATAAAAGCTGTATTCTTATCTCCTAAGGAATAAAATTTGATGAAAAACGAAAAAGCGTTATTGTTTACATTGGCCATCATCCAGTTTTCACACATTACTGATTTTATGATTTTGATGCCGTTGGGACCTCAGTTGATGAGTGAATTCGCGATCCTTCCCGATCAGTTTGCCCTTCTGGTATCCACTTACACTTTCAGTGCTGGGATTTCCGGATTTGTGGGTGCCTTCTTTATCGATCGGTTCGATAGAAAGAAAGTATTGATTTTGGCTGCCACCGGTTTTGCTCTTGGAACATTGAGCTGCTCAGTGATGAATAGCTATGAACTTCTGCTCTTGGCAAGAGGGTTAACAGGTGCCTTCGGTGGTGTTTTAGGGGCGTTGATTCTATCTATTATCGGTGACATTATTCCCAATGAAAGAAGAGCTTCTGCGATGGGAATTGTCATGGCCTCTTTTTCCGCAGCTTCAGTGGTAGGTGTACCTATCGGTTTGTTTCTGGCCAACCTATCCGATTGGCATTTTCCGTTTTTAGTATTGGGAATTCTGGCTACAGTAACCTTGATTCCGGTATTTGTTTTCATACCCAGAATGATCGATCACATCGATAAGTGTGCTTCTAACCCAACCCCGATAGAAATCATTAAGAGTGTGACCAGTAATAAAAATCAATTGAAGGCGCTGCTCTTTGGTGTGGTGATTATGCTGAGTCACTTTACCATAGTACCATTCATTAGCCCCTATATGGTGGCAAATGTTGGTTTTTCCGACGATCAGATTACTTACATTTATCTGGTAGGGGGTGCATTGACAATTTTTAGCGCACCACTGATTGGCAGACTGGCTGATAAATATGGCAGGGCCAGAGTATTTATGATCAATGTAATTGCAGTGTCATTCCCTGTATTTTTGATAACTGTTATTGGTGAAACGCCAATCTGGATAGTACTGATCATCACTTCTTTATTTTTCGTGTTTGGTTCCGGACGGATGATTCCTTCTACGGCGATGGTTACTTCATCTGTAAAACCGCAAAATCGTGGCAGTTTTATGAGTTTTAACGCTGCATGCCGACAGTTAACCAATGGCTTTGCCGCCTATTTGGCTGGGTTGGTGATTACTATTGGAGAGGATGAAAAGCTTGAAAACTACCAATATGTGGGTGTTTTTGCCATTGTAATGGGGGTGGTTTCAATTTTCATAAGCAGAAAAATCAAAGTTGCTGATGAAGAAGGTTTTCAAAACAGATGATTCTGAAAGAAAGCTGTAGTACGGGAGATAGTGTTTATTCCATGCGAATGTTAATTTGAATGGTTTTTAAAGAGAAATCATCGGGCTTAGTATTGAGAAGATCAAGAAAAATAAGAGTAAAAGCGTTGATACTTTAAACAGCAGATTTAAGGGTTCTTTTTTGGCGATAGCTTTTACAGCTAATCCAATACCTGCAAACAGCCATAGATACTGTATCAATTCGAATATTGTGAATTTAAAGTTCCTGGCAGAGGTATCCTGACCAAAATTGACACTGCTGACGGTCATCCAAAAAGCCATTACGTTAATTGTAACGACTACTATCAAACAGAGAAATACGGCGTTTGCTGTGTTTTTGAACATATCACTTTTTTATTAACTACTTTCTTCTAAAACAACCCTTATCTGATCAACTACGGTTTTAGCATTTGCCTTCGTAAAGCAAAGTGGTGGCTTACTTTTCAAAACACTGTCGTAAGGGCCATCAGTGCTGATTAGAATATGATGATTTCTCAGTTCATTTTTGATATATGCTGCCAACTCCGGATCAGGGTCTTTAGTCCCGGGTTTTACTATTTCAATGCCAATAAACAAACCCGATCCTCTCACATCTCCAATACATGGATGGCTTTCTTGTAATTCCCTGAAAAGTGATAGGTAGTAATTTCCTACTTCAGTAGCATTTTGTTGTAAAGACTCCTCTTCGATTATATCCAGCACAGCATCGGCAATAGCACACGATACGGGATTTCCTCCAAAAGAACTGAAAAATTCTACACCTTTACCAAACGAATCTGCTATCTCCGAAGTACACACCACTGCTCCCATCGGATGTCCGTTGGCAATTGGCTTGCCCAGGATGACGATATCCGGAACGACCTCCTGAGCCTCGTAACCCCAAAAACAATCGCCCAGTCTGCCAAATCCAGTTTGCACTTCATCGCTGATGCATACGCCTCCCTGCACCCTGATAGCAGGATAGAGTTCTTTTAGATATCCTTTGGCCAGTGGTACTTGTCCGCCGCATCCAACAACAGGCTCACTCACAAAAGCGGCAATGGTACCATTGACTTTGTTGATGTTTTCAATAGCTTCCTGAGCATATAAGCGACCTGCCGAGCCATCGTCATTTGTGTATTTCCCGCGATAGGTATCAGGAATATTGGTTTTAAGGATATGACCTTTTTGCCCCTGACCTTTTTTGTTGCTGAATTTGTAATCACTGATATCGATAGATGTTTGAGTATTGCCATGATAGCCATGCTCCATCACCAGAATATTTTGATTGCCCGTATGAGCATGTGCCATTCTGATTGCCAGATCACTGGCTGCACTGCCAGAATTGACAAAAAACACTTTGTTGAGCTGGTCAGGGAATTTGTTTAATAACTTTTCCGCATAGGCAGGGAGCAGATTATAAAGGTATCTGGTGTTCGTATTGAGTTTGGCGATTTGCCTTTGTGCGGCTGTCACTACCTTTGGATGTGAATGACCGACATGTGGAATATTGTTGTAAGCATCGAGTATGGCATTACCAGCAGCGTCATACATATACTGAAAAGCAGCCTTTGTCACTACCAGAGGCTTTTTATAACTAACAGAAAGAACAGGATGAATCGACTGGTGTCTTCTTTCCAGGTGCTTTTCCGGATCAGTAGTTGAATGCATGGGTAAGCCTATCGCTTTGCGAAAGATATTTTCAGCTCCAATTGGATTGATGGCGACCCAGCGTAAAAGCATAGACCAGGCATGCTCTTCACTGACAGTGGCATAGGTATTTGCAGGGTTTTCCTTTCGGGCGTGAGCGGAGTGGCACACACTGGTGCATAACCTTGCTGCGATCAGGTAATAAAGTACTTTTATCTCTATTGGTTCCAAAGGATAAACTGCGTGATAAGCCTTGAGCACAAGAGATGCCCACTTCAACGGATCGGTTTTATCATAACAAACGTAGGTGATGGCTATGGCCAATTCATTGATTAAAAACGAATGCGCTAAATCACCAAAATCAAACAATCCTGTAATCTGATCTCCTTCGACAAGGAGGTTCCACTCGTTTGCATCATTGTGAATGACCTGCTTTCTGAGTTTTCCGGTGTGGGGACTCACATTTTCTTCATACTGAAGCATGAAATATCTGACGATGTTTCTTCTATGCGGATCAGAGATGTCTTGCAGATACTGTTTGTTCAGGTGAAGATATTGATTGTCCCATGCCCATTGTCTGGCTTTGAGCGTATTGCTCTTGACCTTTCGAAGCTTTAAGTCTAGTACCGCCAGAAAACTCCCCAGATTTTGATAGCGTATTTCCGATGGCCTGGTGTCACCCATCAAATCGCCTGCAAGAAATGTGAGCATTCTGCAAATGGTTTTTCTACCTGCTATTTCTTCTGTTCGGATGTAATCACCCTTGAGGAAGGGTACAGGTCTTGGAAAACGTAAATCTTCCTTTTGTTGTAACTGTAGCAATACGTCGTTTTCGGCAACTAATATTTCCAGTAAGTCTTCATCGAACGGATAAGTCTTGAAAATGAATTGACCACTGTTGTCATCAACCAGGTAGTTCACATTGTCGTAACCGTTTAGTTTTTTGACTTTCGGATTGGCCAGACCAAATTGTTCCTTTAAAAAATCTTCCATTTGAGGAGTCACCTGTTTATTTGGCATGAAGATAAAAGGTTACAGATGAAAAAACATAGAAGGTTATCACGAC
>JBCBHL010000079.1:0-2931 GCA_038525605.1 Bacteroidota bacterium | reverse complement strand
AAAATGAAAGGCGTCTGGCGGGACATCGTGTTAATGGAGAGAAGAAGTAAAAACATAGAAGGTTATCACGACAGATTTATTATGCATATTTTCAATTGAAGTATTAATTGAATTTCAAAGTTTGACGGTTACAATATCGAAAATTTATCAATACAAAACTTAACGTGATAATGCCTAATATACTTTTCTGATTTAAAAAAGGTGTTTTATACTTCATGAAAAACATTAAACCTGTCATAGGAATCAGTTGATTTGTTACTGCAATCCTACGTTTTTACTTCTTCTCTCCATTAACACGATGTCCCGCCAGACGCCTTTCATTTTACCAATTTTTTCCCGGTAGCCTATTGTTCTAAAACCTGCTTTTTCGTGTACCCTGATACTTCCCTTATTTTCCGGGAAAATTCCTGCTTGTAAAGTCCAAATACCATTTTGTTCGCTTTCAATTACCAACTGAGCCAGGAGTTTACTGCCAATACTTTTACCGGTGTGAGCATCCGATACATAAACACTTACCTCGGCAACACCTCCGTATACACACCTGCCTGAAACCGGTGAAAGTGCGGCCCAGCCTACAATTTCTCCCTGATGCAGACCTATGATTCTGCTGTGAGGCAAATGATCTTCACTCCATTGTTGCCAGGAAGGAGCACCGGATTCAAAGGTAGCATTGCCTGTCAGAATCCCTTGCTCATATATAGCAGATACTTCTTTCCAGTCACTCGCTGTAATAGGCCGATAACTAAGTTCTCTGATATCCATCGTCTAATAAAGATATAAAATCCCGGAGTTAACAATCAACTAAAATCACTGCAAAAAATGTAATTTTGCAAGCGCTCAACGATCAAATATCAATAATGAAAGGCAAATACTTTTACCTCATTCATGTACAGTACCTGGGTTTTAGGTTTCACGGATGGGCCAAACAACCAGGCATCAAAACAGTACACCACATGATAGATCGCACACTGAAGTATGTACTAGGAAAAGAGACGCCTTTCAAAACACTGGGAAGTAGCAGAACGGATGCGATGGTTTCTGCCAATCATTCGGTTTTTGAGCTTTTTGTCAATGATCCGCTGGAGTTGGATTCGTTCATGGTAGATGTAAATGCGAACCTGCCGGCAGATATCCGGGTTCTGGAAATCGAAACAATAGATGAAACTTTCAATGTCATACAATCGCCCAAAGTAAAAGAATATCAGTATCTGTTTACCTATGGAGAAAAACCACATCCATTTTGCGCTTCAATAGTCGCTTGTTTCCCGTGGAAATTGGATATTGAAAGGATGAAGGAAGGTGCTGAGGTGTTTCAGGGGAGTCACAATTTTCAGAAATACTGCACGAAACCCAATGAAAACACGGTTTTTAACAGAACGATCGATAGTAGTTACATCGCTGAGAATGAATTGTATTCAGCGAGTTTTTTTCCTGAAAAATCATTTATCTTTTTTATTAGCGGTAAGGGATTTATGAGGCATCAAATCAGATTGATGATGGGCCAACTGGTACAACTAGGCAGAGGAAATATTTCACTTGATCAATTGAAAGCGTCTATCCAAAATCCTGATGAAAAACCGCTTGAAACAATCGCTCCGGCATCCGGTTTGATATTGAATCGGATCAACTTTGATTAACCGGAATGGATGCTAAAAGAAAACTATATCTTTCCTTCGCCCTTTTGATCATCATGACATTGATCGTGCGGCTTTTTGGTTTATTTAAAATCGATAGCATGACGCTACCAGGTATTGGCTTCTCTGCTTTGTTAATCAATGCCGGGTTGATGATGTTAACCATCAGAGGGTATCAGTGGGCCAGAATTACGCTTGGTGTCTCGATGCTACTGGTCAGTGCAGTTTTTCTTATTTCCATCTTTGTGTCAACCAGTGATTTGATGTTTTCACTAGTCCTGCTGCTGTTTTTTCTACTTCATGGCTACATTGGAAACTTTTTGCTGAGAGACCGGAACATCAGAACTTTTGTGACCATGCAAAAACGAAAGTATCAATAGGTTTCACATCTGATCAGAAATGATCCTGTTTAGAGGACGCATTGTTTGATTAGAAATATTTCACAGTACTCATTCCCCTCTTTAAAAGCTTAGCAATTAGTCTTAGGCGACAATTTTTAACCTCCGACCTTTTCGATTGTGAACCACAATTTATCTAGCCCAAAGAATTTTTTTTAGTAAACCCTGCTCATACTGAGAGGTAATTTTTGAGTGACTGATACATGGTGGTCTTTGACTGACTATTTGTGGAACGAGAATTAACAAGATTTCAATTACTTTAAATCATTACAAAATGAAAAAAACAATACTAACTTTATTGATTACTGCTGCGACGCTATTCGCAGGTCATTTGCAGGCACAGATTATTGTAGGACCGGTTAACACTTCATGCAACACCTCCCTGCAGTATCTGTTTAACCCTGCAATTGGCTCAGATTGTTCTCAAATTGACTGGATAGTCACATACCCTGATGGAAACGTCGTTCCCTACAGTGGAACAGGCATAACGATCTCTTCAGGGGATATGATCGGTCAGATGGTAATTTCTGTTATAGCAACTAACTGCAATGCTACGATCTTCAACAATGGAATTCCTGTACCAAATCCACAAAGTTCTACCATCGTGACCAATGTCAACGGTCAGCAGCTGAGTACGCCTTCTTCGATCACGGGTCCTCATGCTTTATGCAACGGCAACACTGCATCGTATACCGTTTCACCAGTGAGTGGCGCGGATAGCTATACCTTTTCAGTGCCAGGGGGGTGGAGCATCAATGGTCAGATCAGGCGTTCATTTACAGTGTACAATACAAGAACGGTGACAATTGGGAGTCCTTCCGGGAGCGGATATGGTTATGTGTCAGTAAGAGCTAATCCTTCTTCCCCCTGCGGGTAGGTGGTAAAAGAATTTTTGCATA
>JBCBHL010000078.1:0-23004 GCA_038525605.1 Bacteroidota bacterium | reverse complement strand
CATCTGCATCTGTTACGATGTACCAATAGCTAAGCTCTGTAGCCTCACTGGTGGTCTTTGCATTGATAATCACCTGATCACTCTGATAAACACCGCTGACAAAAGTTCTGTCGTCTGTAGTAGACACCATTCCTCCGTCCGGCATACCAAATTCACAATCAGCTACCGATTCTGTATCGGCAGATATTAAATCTTCGGTTGTCTCTGCATTTACCTGCCAGGCAATCAGGCCGAAAATTGAAAATAATAAGAGTTGTAATTTTTGTTTCATTTCAATGTTGTTAAGCTTCTGAAATTTGAATAACACAACCGGGACGGCATATGAAACAAAAAAGTATAGCGGGATTAGTCCAACAAATGTCGGTTTTAGTCCAATTTCAATATTTTATATTTTTTCACGCAACTGTTGATACCATCATTTTAACGAACAAGTAGCGGATAATAAAAGAAGCGCTCATGATCTGTTGACAGATCACCTAACAAAAAAGCACTTAAAAATTGAATAAATGTAGATAACTCACATAAAAGAGAGAAAAAGCTCAGCCCAAACCAGATCTGTAGAAAGCACTAAAACCAACACACCTGCAGATTCAGTCATCAAAAATTAGCTCTGGATATTGATGTAATTAAGATCAAGAAGATGATAAGAATACTAAAATCTAAAAATACAATGTCGGATTTTTACCATTTAGAACTCAGCAAAGTTCTGTTAGGATTTGAAGGCAATTAGCGAATCTTCCCTGGCAATACACCGAATTTATTTTTAAAGGCTTTGATGAAATGTGAAGTGCTTTTATAGCCTATCTCCAGTGAAATTTCCAGGATCGTTTTCTCTGTTTTCTCGATGAGTTGCCAACCGTATTCCAGTTTTTTTTCTTTAATCCATTTACCGGGAGTCTCTCCGAAATATTCCTTAAACTTCCTTTTAAAATTGGAGGTGCTCATCATGCACAAAAAGGCCATTTCATCGATTGTGATATCATTCATATAGTTTTGATCGATCAGTCTACGGAATCTTGCCTCCTCATTTTCGGAACTGATAGAAAATACATTCATCACACCGTTTGCTTCATTGGTCTGAAATAACAACAAAAGCAACTCCTTTGCTTTCAGCTTTAGAAGTGTATCTTCGGCAGTTAGTTTTTGCTGGCTTTTCAACAGCATGACTATTGACTGGATATAGAGTTCCAGTTCAGTCGTAGCACTGATCGGACAAACAAACTTTCTGTGTTTCGGCGCAACAGGCGCGGGAAAATCACTGGTCAAAAAGAACTCTTCAATCAGGCCATCTGAGAGAAAAAACAAGAAAGCGCTAAACTGATGCTCGTCATTGGAGAGTGTTTCTGACATGATGTAACTCCCCTTCCTAACCAATGCCATTTTACCACGATCGACTTCCATGGTTTCATTGGGCGAGACAAGTTTCACTACCCCTTTGACTACATACAATAGAAAAGTCTGCTCTATGCTTAAATGAATATCTTTGATTGTGTCGAGTTCGTGGCGGTAGTCGACAAATACTTCATCAGCGATTTTCAAGGTTCTGAAATTTGGATTTCCATTGAAATAATTGGGAAAATCTATCTTTCTTCCTTTCATAACTATCTTGGTGTTTGTGTTCAGCCGAAACGAAGCAAGGAGGTAACTTGGTTGGCAGCTAAAAAGTCGCCTGTTTTACAATTGCAAAGGTTTACAATTTGGGCAATTATGAAGAAGACAATCATTTTTCCAATAAAAAACCCTGACAACTGAGTTGTCAGGGTTTTTTAAAATCTTAACGGATTCAGGGCTTACTTAGCAGCACTGTAAAGCTCAGAAACTTTATCCCAGTTCACTACATTGAAAAATGCATTGATGTAATCAGGTCTTCTGTTTTGATAGTTCAGGTAGTAAGCGTGCTCCCAAACATCAATTCCTAAAATAGGAGTTCCGGAACAGCCAACACCTGGCATTAGTGGGTTGTCCTGATTAGCAGTAGAGCAAACTTCCAGCTTACCACCATTCACGCATAACCACGCCCATCCTGAACCAAATCTGGTAGCAGCAGCGTTGCTGAATGCAGTTTTAAATTCTTCGTAGGATCCGAATGCGTCGTTGATAGCAGCACCTAAATCTCCTGAAGGCTCACCGCCACCGTTTGGAGACATTACCTGCCAGAATAAGTTGTGGTTGTAAAATCCACCACCGTTGTTTCTTACCGCACCATTATCAGTATGGTTTGCCAGTAAATCTTCGATAGACTTACCTGCCAGATCAGTACCGTCAACAGCACCGTTCAATTTTGTTGTATATCCTGCATGATGCTTGCCATGGTGGATTTCCATTGTTTTAGCATCAATGTGTGGTTCTAACGCGTCGTGAGCGTAAGGAAGTTCTGGTAATTCAAACGCCATAATTATTAACTAATTTAGTATTTAGTGATATTAAAAAATTCTTATTTATCTAAACTGGCATTACTGCCTAATTGTTCCTGCGAACTTTATTAAAAAACTGATCCACCAAAGATTTGCATGCCTCTGCCTGTAATCCTGAGATCACTTTGGTTTTTCCTGTCAATATATTCGGTTTCAATCTCTGAAATCCTTTTTGCTCATCAGAAGCGCCATATACAACCTTTTCTATCTGACTCCAGTAGATTGCCCCGGCACACATCGTACAAGGTTCCAAGGTCACATAGATGGAGCATTTTTGCAAATACTTGGCTCCAAGATATTCCTGTGCTGCCGTAATCGCCAGCATTTCCGCATGTGCCGTCACATCCTGCAATCGCTCCACCTGGTTGTAGGCTCGCGAGATGATGCGATTTTCACTGACTACCACCGCACCAACCGGCACCTCTCCTTCATCGAAGGCATACTGCGCCTGCTTTAGCGCCTCTCCCATGAAATGCTCGTCGCTATGTACAGACAATCCCATTATAAAAACTTCACGCTTTGCATCATTTTATCGACAGTCTTTTGCCAGTATTCCTTTTCAGCAGCAGGCGCATTGAAATTGAATACATACAAGTTGCCATTTCTCAGGCCATACATAATATGTGTGTACTTATTCACTGCAGATCGGGTCGCAATCGCATTGCTGTTTTCGTCCTTAAAAGAGGAGACAAACTCAAAAACGATAAATTTTTGTCCATTGTAAGTTACCAGTTCCTCTTTGTAAAATTTCACTTTCGTG
This sequence comes from Bacteroidota bacterium, assembly GCA_038525605.1. GTDB lineage: Bacteria > Bacteroidota > Bacteroidia > Cytophagales > Cyclobacteriaceae > JANSWY01. The sequence goes on along the minus strand of JBCBHL010000078.1, from coordinate 19,830 downwards.
TAAGCAGATAAAATACTCGCTTTGTAGAAATCTTTCAAAATCTCAGAATCCTTTGCTGTCCATCGGCTTGGATTTTTAGAAACACCAAAGTCGGTAGTTCTCCTTTCATTTCCATACACTGCCAAAGGAGTACTGTTGGACAAATACCTGGAAACGACCTCCTGAGGAGTCATCAATGTAAAACTGGAAGGAATGCGCACTTCAACCTCTTTTTCGAGTTTTACTTTCGACAATTTTTCCTGAGCCATCCCCATTTGAGCTAACCCGCAGATCAGCAGGCAGACAAAAAATCTTTTCATATTAGCATTTTTAAAGGTTATCACGATAGATTCATTATGCAGATTTTAGATTTTAAAGAATTAGAGAATTTTTATGCTTAATTCATAATTTCTTAAAATCAGAAAATTTGAACGTTACAACATCGAAAATATATCAATACACAACTTAACGTGATAATGTCTTTTATGAAACCATGACAAAGCTATGGAACGCATCAGTCAATACCAACTTGGATTTAATTATTGAAAGACTGAAATCAACGACCGACCAAAAAATCGGTCGTACCATCAATACAACAATAGATTTGACCGTTATCGATAAGTCAACCTAAGTGCATTATAAGCTGATGCATCAACCAAAAAAATAACAGAATGGGGCACGTCCTCCAAAGTTTCAACGGAGGGGGCATGTCCGCCGAAGTTTCAACGAAGGCGGGCATCCGGGCGAGCTATCACTCATACTCCACTCCGTCAGCTGACGGATGCGGGGTATCCGTTCTATCCCTGATGTGGGTCACCCAAAAGTTCACGGTAAATCATACCATATCGAAATTCATCGAAACAAATCTAAAATTCGTGATACGCGTCTCGGCAAACGCAGTAAAGCCATCCCAGATCTGGTAATCTTGGTGACCTTCAAATAATTCGGAAAATGTTCTAAAGCATTGTAAATGCCCAATTACTGCATCCGCATTCGGAAATGCGGACGACTATGGGCTAAAGGCAGTTTCCCCGGGAGCGCGGAGCAAATAGCGCCAGAAATTGAAGGTTCCCCGGGAGCGCGGTTCAAACAGCGTCAGGAATTGAAAGTTCCCCGGGAGCGGAGCTCAAAATGGCTATGGAGAGCAGGTTCCCAGGGAATGCGGTTCAAACAGCGTCAGGAATTAAAGGTTCCCGGGGAGCGGAGTCCAAAAAGCGCTGGGGAGAAGAAAATCCCGGGGAGCGCGGTTTCCCATAGAATTCGGGGGTAAGTACGCAGAGACTGCCTTTCCTACAATTGCTTTTAACTGCACTACACATCGATTCTGGTATTAATCAGCTCAATCTGACACGCGAAAAGATACGCCTGCTGTATAATTGCCTCAATTGGAACAAAACCAAAGGCTCAGGCATTTCAAACGCCCTGTCATTGAATCATTATTCGGAAATTCGGACGATTTAAACTAAAATAGTCAACAGCGATGGCAAACTCACTTTACAATTCCATATAATCAAATCCACTGTTCAATGATAAAATGACAACAAACCAGAAAAAACATTGAAAAACAAAATAAAATGTAGCAGATCATTATAAATTTGAGCCTCGAAAAACGAAAACAAAAACTGAGATTAATAGATCATGCTTAGAACACATAATTGCGGCGAGCTGAGAATAGAAAATACCGGAGAGCAGGTAGCACTCTGCGGATGGGCACAAATATCAAGAGATAAAGGTGGTCTCGTATGGATAGATTTGAGAGACAGATATGGCATCACCCAGCTATTCTTCGAAGAAGGCTCCACCGATAAAGCACTGATCGATTTGGCCAAAACCATTGGTCGGGAATACGTTCTGCAAGCCAAAGGTACTGTCATAGAAAGAGCTGCAAAGACGGACAAAATACCTACCGGTGAAATTGAAATTAAAGTAACAGAGCTAAATGTGCTGAACGAAGCACAGACACCTCCTTTTAAAATAGAAGATGAAACCGATGGCGGTGACGATCTCAGAATGAAATACAGATACCTTGACTTGCGAAGAGGTGTCGTGAGAGAGAAATTGCAATTGCGTCACAAAATGATGCAACAAACGCGTTTATTCCTGGACGGACAGGATTTCATCGAAACAGAAACGCCTGTTCTGATCAAATCTACGCCTGAAGGTGCGAGAGACTTTGTGGTTCCTTCCAGAAGCAATCCTGGTGAATTCTATGCGCTTCCTCAGTCTCCGCAGACTTTCAAGCAACTGCTGATGGTTTCCGGTTTCGACAGGTATTTCCAAATCGTAAAATGCTTCAGAGATGAGGATTTAAGAGCTGACAGACAGCCTGAATTCACGCAGATAGACTGTGAAATGTCTTTCATAGAGCAAGAAGACATCCTCAATACTTTCGAAGAACTGGTAAAGCATCTTTTCAGAACGGTAAAAGGAATCGAAGCGCCGGAGTTTCAGCGTATGCAATACAGTGATGCTATGAAATTCTATGGTTCGGATAAACCGGACATCAGATTCGGAATGAAATTCTGTGAACTGAACTCAGTCGCACAAAACAAAGGCTTCAATGTATTTGATAATTCAGAACTGGTGGTAGGAATAGTAGTACCTAAAGCTGCTGAATACACCAGAAAACAACTGGATGAAATTACCAATTGGGTAAAAAGACCTCAAATTGGTGCCAAAGGAATGGTTTATGTGAAGTGTAACGAAGACGGATCATTCAAATCGTCAGTAGATAAATTCTACTCGCAGGAAGATCTCGCTGCCTGGGCTTCATTAGCTGGTGCCGAAAAAGGCGATCTGATCCTGGTACTTTCTGGTGATATCAATCACACCCGAAAAGCAATGGGTGAATTGAGACTGTACATGGGCGATAAACTGGGCTTGAGAGATAAGGAAACCTTTGCTCCTCTTTGGGTATTGGATTTCCCATTGTTAGAATGGGACGAAGAGTCTGAAAGATATCACGCGATGCACCATCCTTTTACTTCTCCTAAAACTGAAGATATTTCTTTGCTGGAATCAAAGCCAGGTGAAGTAAGAGCCAATGCCTACGACATGGTGATCAACGGAGTAGAAATTGGTGGTGGTTCTATCAGAATACACGACAAAGAGACGCAGGCTATGATGTTCAAGCACCTTGGATTCACTGACGAAGAGGCTAAAGCGCAGTTTGGATTCCTCATGGAAGCGTTTGAATATGGAGCTCCTCCTCACGGTGGTATCGCATTTGGTTTCGATAGGATATGTGCTTTGTTTGGCGGATCAGATTCTATCAGAGATTACATTGCCTTTCCGAAGAACACTTCCGGTCGAGATGTAATGATAGATTCTCCATCCAAAATTTCTCCTGATCAGTTGAAGGAACTAAGCATTGATCTTACAATTGATTAGTACAGGTTATCACCAAAGATTTTGAAACAGATTTTTGATTTAAAGGACAAGTCACATATTTAATTATGAATTAGTAATTAATATGTGACTCCAAAATTCGAACTTTAAAATATCGAAAATCACTCAATATAAATCTAAACATGATAATGTCTACTAGTAAGGTTTTTAGTAATTGACACTTATTCACTAACTTTAAATCCAAATCTGAGATAATGACCAAGAAATTTCTTATTTATTCCTTCCCGGTTCTGATCGTTTTCATCATGCTTTCGATTTTCGAACCCTGGATTTATCAGAATATTTTTGCAAGCAACGACATCTCTAAACTTAAAGGAAAAGAGTTTAAAGTGATCGCTCACAGAGGTGCTTCTGGCTATGCGCCTGAAAATACGATTTCGGCCATTCAGAAGGCTCTCGATTTTGGTGTTGATATGATAGATATTGATGTGCGGATGACGAAGGACAGAGAAATTGTCCTGATGCACGATGCGACCGTCGATAGAACTACCAATGGTAAAGGGTTGGTAAAAGATATGACCCTGGCTGAAATCAGAGAATTGGATGCAGGCCTGAAATTTGACTCTAAATTTACAGGTGAAAAAGTCCCTACGCTGAGGGAAGCATTGGACCTGATCGATGGCAGAGCTGTTGCTTTAATTGAAATAAAGCACGAGCAGGAACACCACGAAGGAATTGCCAAAAAGTTGGTGGAGATCATCCAAAAAGAAAGAAATGGTTACGAGTGGTGCATTCTCCAATCGTATGAGCCGGATTATCTTGAAATCATTCACGATGAGGACCCACAGGTACAAACTAAAAAGCTGTTGGTGGGTGAGGATTCTGCTCCGTTAATTGCATTTTACGTAGAAACAAAAGTACAACTCGGCAGGGCTACCAAGAACGACGAAGAAAAGCTGGAAGCGTTGAACCCACCGTTTGAAACCTTATCAGCTAAGAGAATCTTCAGAATGCATGCGAGAGGGTTTAAAGTATATACTTACCTTGTCAATGAAGAAGAAGATATGGTTAAAATGCTGAATGCAGGTGTGGATGGCATCATCACAGATTTCCCCGACAGACTCATTAATATCAGAAAGCAGATAGAAGCTTTGTAAACGTCAATCCGCCAAGATAAGATTACAATAATTATTAAAGGTTATCACGAAAGAATTATAGTGCTGATTTTGAGTTAAATGATAGGTAAAATTTCCATATCTAATTCATGATTAATTTCAGCTTACAAAATTTAACCATTAAATATCTAAAAGCACTCAACAATCAACTGAACTTGACAATGTCTGTTGAGATTGCTTCATTTTCTGCATGATGTCGGAAAAGTTCAGTGGCGGAAACCGAATCAGTTCAGGTTATTCACCGCATAGTAAGAATCTACTTCTGCTGCTATGTAACCCAGGTCATTCCATCTATTCGTTCCAATTACCTGGTTGATCAACTCACGAGCATCCTCAGGCCTTTCGTTCAACCGATACCAAATGGCCAAAGCATAGGCCTGCACAGGACTGACGATATTATCCTGATTATCAACGGTAAACTGCATCAGTCTTCCTGGCCTGAAAAGTCCTTTGAACAACAGCAATCCACGGTAATACTCTTTACTTTTTTCGATAGTCATTTTCGTATCGATCATTTTCACGAAAGACTCAGCTACTTTAGGATTTCCTATTTCCTGATAAATGATATACAGCCAATAGTAAGGCATGACGATCAGGTCGTCTTTAGTTTCCAGCTCAAGACATTTCCGAAAGGATGAAATCGCACTGTCATAATTTCTATTGAAATAAAAGGCAAGTCCCAGGTAGTACCAGCTAAAATACTGTCTACTCCCTTCATCAAAGCTCAAATCGTGATATGGATCATTGGTAACTTCCGTTCCCCTGTTTAAAAGAACTGCCATCTCAAGATCTCGTATGGCGCCTTTAAAATCCCTCAGAATCAATCGATTGAGGCCATTGTATTCGTACAGAATAGCGGATTTCGGATACTTGCTGACTCCTTCAGCGTAGATTTCGCCTGAATGGTTCCTGTTTCCAATTTCATCGAGAGCACGGGCATAATTCATGATGATTTGCAGTGAATCAGGGTATTTCTGATAGGCTTTCTCGTGAATGGCTATCATCTTGTTGGCCCGCTGCAGTTTTCTTTTTGAAAATTCCAAAGGCGGAAATTCGTTACCGAACATTGAAATCACATGTTCCCTTTTTTCAACAATGGTATCTTCAGGAACAGGCGCAACAATGGCCAGGCTGGTTCGGCGTTCCGGTCTGCTTGTTTCCAGGCATCCGGCGATCAAAAGTATTACCAGCAAAACAAAATTTCTCCAACTCATTTTTTAACTAATCATTTCCCGTAATCATCACATCATTATTTCGATGATGATAGTACTCATTTGTAACTTAGCAGTTATTGACAATAGCTTGAAGAGTTCTTATTAAGTTAACTCTCAGGGCTCACTTATTTTTATTACCACTAATTATGCCAATTCCCCTATCAAATGCTTTCGGATTTTGATAGAAACAGCAAATTGCTGTATTCAAGTTATTGATCAGTAAATTAAATAGATTCTTTAGCATTTCCATAAAGGTTCCAAATTAGTAAGCTATTGGTTTCTCACAACAAACCAATTACTGCACAATCTGAAATTTGCTTATATTGTCGAGCTGTTCCGGAATTCCGGTCCGAAACTATGCTTCTTAAGACTTATTAGTTTCAGTGAAATTAAGAATTCTCAGGAATAATTTTCAAATTGCAATAAAGAACAAAAACAAATGGCTTTAACCCCCTCATTGATGCTACCTCTTGGCACTAGTATGCCAGCTTTCGAATTGCCCGATACGGTGTCGGGTGACAGCTTCAATTCCGATTCATTACGAAATGCCAAAGGAAGTGTAATCATGTTCATCTGTAATCACTGTCCTTATGTGATACATGTGCAGGATGAAATTGTTAAAATAGCGGATGATTACAAATCCAAAGGCATTGAGTTTGTCGCTATCAGCTCCAATGATGTGGCTAATTATCCTGCTGATGCACCGGATTTAATGAAGATCAGAGCAGAGGAGCTCAATTTCTCATTCCCATATCTTTATGATGAATCGCAGGAAATCGCTAAAGCTTTTCAGGCAGCTTGCACACCTGATTTCTACTTGTTTGATGCAGAACAAAACTGCACCTATAGGGGCAGAATGGATGGATCAACACCGGGTAATGCCAAACCTGTTGATGGCAGTGACCTTAGAAATGCCATAGACAACCTTCTCAGTGGCAGTCAAATCGCAGAAGGTGATCAGTTCCCGAGTATGGGATGTAATATCAAATGGAAATAATCAGCTAAGTATAATATATGTCAATTCATAAATCAGTAAAAAAAGTAACAACTCATCAGCTTAGAGAGATGAAGAGCAGAGGTGAAAAAATTTCTATGCTGACAGCATATGATTTTTCAATGGCTAAAATTCTCGATAAAGCTGGTATAGATATCCTTCTGGTAGGTGATTCTGCCTCTAATGTCATGGCAGGAAATGAAACTACTTTACCCATCACCCTGGATCAAATGATCTACCACGCGACATCAGTGATCAAAGCTGTAGAGAGAGCTCTGGTAGTAGTTGATATTCCTTTCGGACATTATCAGGGAAACTCCTCCGAAGCATTGAGGTCTTGCATCAGGGTAATGAAAGAATCTGGCGCACATGCCGTGAAAATGGAAGGCGGACTGGAAGTCAAAGAAAGTATCATCCGGGTAATCAACTCTGGTGTGCCGGTGATGGGCCACTTAGGTCTCACTCCCCAGTCTATTTACAAGTTCGGAACCTACACGGTGAGAGCGAAAGAGGAGGCGGAAGCTGAAAAGCTAATTTCCGATGCGGTCCTACTGGAGGAATGTGGCTGTTTTGGCATTGTACTGGAAAAAATTCCAGCTTCTCTCGCTAAACAAGTGGCTGAAAAAGTATCTATACCTATCATTGGCATAGGCGCCGGCGCAGGAGTAGACGGACAGGTATTGGTTATGCATGATATGCTGGGTATAACACAGGATTTCAAACCCAGGTTCCTAAGGCAATATGCCGATCTTGACACAGTAATTACTAGCGCAGTAGGTGAATATATCAAGGATGTGAAAAATTCCGAGTTTCCGAATGATAAAGAAAGCTATTAACTTTATCGTAGCTTATAATTATAAAACCTGAGAAGCTGCAATGAGTGAAAAAGTAGAAATCACCAAAAAATCCGAAGAAAACAAACCAGTTCAGACTGTAGAAAAAACTGAAGACGGTAAACTGGCTCAACCGACTGGGAAGGGACTTAAAGTTAAATCCAACCGTTTTCAGATCGATCGTCTGGAAGTAAGTCCTGAGCTCGATGGCGTCATTCTGGCATCATTCAGTCAACGTTTTTTTGCCTTCATGCTGGATCTCGGCGTTTTGTTCTCACTCACAGTTTTCTGGTGGTTTTTAATCATCGTCTTTCTGGTCATGAAGCTCAGCACCAGAAAGCTTAAAAAGTCGGTAAAAAGGGTGAATGTGTCAATTGGTATGCAATTGCGATCGATAGACAAAAGATTACAAAGATATGATGTGGAAGATCAACTCAGATCGCAGTTTAAAAAACACCTCCGTATCTATCTAAAAGTGATTATTTATCTCCCAATCGTTTTGGCGCTCGTGTTTTTAGTAATGTTCGTTGTGAGGTTGATAAGTAACGAAAGTACAGAAACAGGCGGTCTGCTTGTTGGCTGGATCGATTTAATCACCAATTCTCTGAGCCCACTTAATTTCCTCATTGGTGGTTTTGTGTCGGTGTTGTACTTTGGCGTCATGAACTACTGGTTTCAGGGGCAGACACTTGGCAAAAAAATCTTTAAAATCAGAGTGGTTAAACTAAATGGAAAACCTATGTCTTTTTGGGGGAGTATTGAAAGGGCAACCGGATATACTGCTTCAGGTTCTTTGTTTTTATATGGATTTTTTCAGTATTTCTGGGATCGGAACAGACAAACTACCCATGATAAAATCACTGAAACGATTGTTATTAAAAACAGAAAACATTAAATATTTCAGATGTCGGTAAGAGTCGTAACCAGAGGCATGTGATCACTTAGTTTGATCCAGTCATGATATTTCCCCACGGAAATGCTACTGCTTTTCAGTGTCAGATCCTTACTGCAAAAGCAATAATCCAAATGGTAAGGCTTGCTCTTGTTTTTGACCAGAAAAAAGGTCGGTTCCAGCTCTTCACCGTGCCTTTCCCCAGATTGCAGGTGATATAAACTTTCAATACCCCTTTCTTTCAGGAATTTAACAATTAAGGAATGATTGACAGGTTTTTTCTCTTCATCCCAGATAGCGTTGCTGTTAAAATCACCTATCAGAACAGTATTGTCCATGGACATTGGCTGATAGTGCATCATTGCCTGCCAGATTTGACCGACATAACTATCTTTTTTATTGTTTTTCACAGGCATGGCCCAAATAGCCCACAGTCGGAAATTAAAACTTCCACTTACCTCTACCGGAAGAATGTATCTGAAATCTGGATTGTATCCATCAGCGATTTTCAAACTGATGTTACCGAAAGATATGACCGCAACTCCTTTATTGGGATTATCTCCTACCCACAAAAAATCGTTGACACCTGGTATTTTTTCTGTCTCTTTATATTTATCGGGATGTTCACACTCCTGAATCACCATGATATCCGGTTTGTATTGCATCAGGTGCTTCCATTTCTTTCGGAAAGCCATGTTGCAATTCCAGGTGATGATTATCATGATTAAAATTCAGGAGTATAATAGGCAAGCAGAATCAAAAAATACCGATCTAAATATCGTTATTCATTTTTTTCTGTCCCAATATGTAGCTGAACCCAAATGTGTAACTCAATGGCCTGAATTCAATGGTTGTGCCTCCGAAATTCTCCTCCTGGTATGCGTTGTTCAACATTTTTCTAATCCCTACTTCTGCACTAACGTTTTTCAGGAAGTGATATCTCACCACACTCTGCAAGCTCACTCTGGCGAAAGTAAACCGCTTTTGAAAATCATCCTGAAATTCTTCCACGACCCATTCACATTCAATCCCGTCGGTAGTCGGAGTTCTTTCGATATCATAAAATTCTCTGGGAGCATCTGCGTAAATTGGTGTTTGCAGTAGTCCACCGACTTGCAAATCAAGTTTACCTGGTATGATTTTGTATTGAATACCTATAGGAATCGATAGATCGACAAATCTGACTACCGGTTTATTATCAATTTCAGGCAAATCTGAAATGGTATTGATCGTGCGGGTGCAACCGAATAAACCTCCGGAAGAAATTGGTGGAGAATAGGGTATTGTATCAAAAGTGATCGGATCGAACTGAAAGTCTATAAACTCTGTCTGGATTTCCAATTCTGAGTAGGTGAATCCAAGTCCTGTTGCAATGGATAATCGATCATTCAGAGAAATATCCAGTCCGATTCCAAATTCAAAACCAAGTTCCGTCTGAAAGTTTCTTCTAAAAGTATTGCTTCCCAAACCAGTAGTTACCAATTGTGTACTGTCTGTCAATACCTGAGATCTGCTTGAAATGAATTCCTGCATATTTTCATTGGAGGAATTCTCAATGCTGTTGATTTTACCGTTGAGACTAAACTCGAGAGTTTGAGCATTTAAAAGGTTTATTGTAACAATTAATTGTAGGGTGAGTAAAGTAGTAGCTTTGATAATTTTCATGATAGTAGATTTTGTCAATCGAATAACGATTTTATCTCCTCAAATGATGTGCCGGACAACTGCAAAAGTTAAAATTCATAGAATAGCACAATTTTCACTTAATATTATCAAATAACCTAGATCAAATTCCATTCAAACAATCAGACAATTTCTCATTAACGGACACTGCTATCCGTATTCGATCACCTGAATCAGTAAAACAGCCTTCGCTGAATCCAAAACTATTCGCTACCTAAGAGACATTTTTCAACAATAATTTCATCCGTCTGCCACTTTGATAACGTACAGCCACCTTTATTAATAAACATTTATTAAATTCGCAATTTCATTATTAATTACAGAAAAGAATCAGTGAAATCCGTTTCACCAAAACTGATCTGAAAAAGCAGATTCTCAATTTCTTCGATACATATAAAATGACACAGAAAGCAAAGATTATTTACACGATTACTGATGAGGCTCCAGCATTGGCAACTCGATCATTTTTACCTATTATAAAGGCTTTCACTGCGCCTTCAGGAATAGATGTGGATACGAAAGACATCTCTCTGGCAGGCAGAATCATTGCCAATTTCCCTGAATTCCTCACTGAAGATCAGCAAATTCCTGATGCGCTTACAGAACTTGGTGAGCTGGCGAAAACTCCCGAGGCAAACATCATCAAATTACCTAATATCAGTGCTTCTATTCCACAGCTTACGGCTGCTATCAAAGAATTGAAGGATCAGGGTTATCAATTGCCTGATTATCCCTCAGATCCTGAAAATGACGAAGAAAAAACGACCAAAGCTAAATACGACAAAATTAAAGGTAGTGCCGTAAATCCTGTACTGCGGGAAGGAAACTCAGACAGAAGAGCACCGAAAGCAGTCAAAAACTATGCTAAAAAGAACCCTCATTCGATGGGTAAGTGGTCTGCCGACTCCAAATCCCATGTTGCCAGTATGGCAGGAGGCGATTTCTACGGCAGTGAGAAGTCAGTTACTATTGAAAGTGCTACCGATGTAAAGATCGAATTCGCTGGTAAGGACGGTTCATCAAAAGTATTGAAAGCAAGCACTCCGTTACAGGCCGGGGAAATCATTGACGCTTCTGTTCTAAACATGGGTACGCTAAAGAGCTTCCTGGCCAAAGAAATTGATGATGCCAAAGAGCAGGATATTCTTTTCTCTCTGCATATGAAAGCTACGATGATGAAGGTTTCTGATCCTATCATTTTCGGCGCTGCTGTTTCTGTATACTATGCTGACGTTTTTGAAAAATATGCTGATACCTTCGAAGAAATTGGCGTAAATCCTAACAATGGTATCGGAGATGTCTACAGTAAAATAAAAAGCTTGCCGGAAGATCAGCAGAAAGCAATCGAAGCAGACATTGAGTCTGTTTATGCTAAAAGACCTCCGATGGCAATGGTGAATTCCGACAAAGGCATCACTAACTTACATGTACCAAGTGATGTCATCATCGATGCTTCTATGCCTGCCGCAATCAGAACTTCCGGTCAAATGTGGGGACCTGATGGCAAGCTAAAAGACACGAAGTTTACGATTCCTGACAGGTCTTACTCAGGTGTTTATCAGCAAACCATTGATTTCTGCAAAAAGAACGGTGCATTCGATCCTACAACGATGGGTAGCGTGCCAAACGTTGGGCTGATGGCTCAAAAAGCAGAAGAATACGGTTCTCACGACAAGACTTTCCAAATGGATTCTGCCGGAAGTGTGAACGTTGCAGACGCTGATGGCAATACATTGATCTCTCAGGAAGTAGAAGCTGGAGATATTTTCAGAATGTGTCAGGTGAAAGATGCGCCTGTAAAGGATTGGGTAAAACTAGCGGTCAGCAGATCACGCGCAACTGGCGCCCCTGCTGTATTCTGGCTTGACGAAAACAGAGCTCACGATGCTCAGCTGATTGCGAAGGTCAATACGTATCTAAAAGATCACAACACTGACGGACTTGAAATTCACATCAAGTCACCTGTTGATGCAACAGCATTTTCACTGGAAAGAATCAAAAAAGGTGAAGACACTATTTCAGTAACAGGTAATGTACTCAGAGACTACTTAACTGACCTCTTCCCTATTCTCGAACTGGGAACCAGTGCCAAAATGTTGTCTATCGTTCCGTTAATGAATGGTGGTGGTTTGTTTGAAACTGGTGCTGGTGGATCAGCTCCTAAGCACGTACAGCAGTTTGTGGAAGAAGGTCACCTTAGATGGGATTCTTTGGGTGAATTCCTTGCCTTAGCGGTATCACTGGAACACCTTTCCGAAAAATACGATAATAAAAAAGCCAAATTAATGGCTGATGCCCTGGATCAGGCAACTGAAAAATTCCTCGCTAATGACAAATCACCTTCCAGAAAAGTCAATGAACTGGACAATAGAGGAAGTCATTTTTATCTGGCGATGTACTGGGCTCAGGCTTTAGCTGAACAAAACGAAGACAGTGAACTAAAAGATCGCTTCACAAAAGTGGCTAAAGAAATGGATGCGAAAGCTGAAACAATTTTACAGGAATTAATAGACGCGCAGGGAAGTGCAGTGGAAATCGGTGGGTACTATCAGCCAAACGAGGAACTTACTTCTTCCGCTATGAGACCTAGTAAAACCTTGAATAACTTACTGGATTCGATCGGATAATATCCTGATGTAACTCAATCAAAAAAGCTATTCGTTTGCAGACGGGTAGCTTTTTTTATTTAATGTTTCTTCATCATAAATTACAGAAACAAAGATTTGGTTTATAAACCTGCAAGTAAATCAGTATCGATTCTCAACCTTTATTGTAGATTCTTTATAAAACACCCATCTGATAAATGAAAAACTATTACCTGGAACTTTTACAGCTAGAGTCGGGAGCCACAAAAGCAGACATCAAGAAAGCCTACAGGCGGCTTTCAAAAAAATACCACCCGGACATCAACAACAGTGAAGATGCTAAAGAGAAATTCATAGCCATCAATGAAGCTTATAACTTCCTGAATCAGGTTGGCCCCACTCCACACCGTGAAACTATCAGCTATGATTATGATCCGCTGGCAGAAGAATACAGACGAAAAAGAGAACAGGCGCGCGAAAAAGCCAGGCAAAAAGCAGAGGTGGAAGCCAGATTGAAGCAGAAAATGTATCAAAGGTTAATCGCCTTCTTCAATGTCAGTAGTGCTTTTATTTTGATCATTAACCTGATCATCATGATTGACTATTTTTTACCGCCTAAACAGATTTTTGTATCACCACAAGAATTGAATGAAGCTTCTGCCAGAGCCAGAAATGCCGGATCAGGACGAGGTTATCATGCCTTGAAATTTGATGATTTTCAAATCAAACTTCCTGAAGAGGCCTATTATGTAAAAACGAGGAAGCTCAGTTCCAATATCTATTATACGCCTATATTTCACACACCACTGTATCTGATTCCCAAAACAGAAGGCACCAGAATCTACAAGCAGCAACTTAGTTTATACGCCACATTTGGCCCGGCAATCTTAATGATTATATTAAGTGGAGCACTTTACTTTTTTGTATTGCGAGATCCGGATCCAAAAGTATATTTGGCCATGTTCATGATTACATTGGCATTGATTCAATTGTACATTAATAGCAAATATTCATGACCATTTACGATAAGCGACAAAGTTGTTTTGTCACGAATTTTCCAGCTTCAGGTAATTCAAGACAGCTCTTATCTCACCGTAGGTATAATCATCACTCATTGCCTGCTTGATTTCAGATGTACTTTCAGTTTTAAGTTTGTTGATGACATTGGTGATATCTTCAACCTTTTGCATTTTCACTAAATCAAATATCGAAATTTCTCCGGTAGCTATAAAACCTGCCAGATGTGATTCGATCGTACCATAAGCCATCTCGCGTTCTGTGGCAATGTCAAAAACAGTCTTACCAGCCTGAAACATCTGTAGACTCATCCGCTGGCTCTCTCCTTTTTCTCGTTTCTTTGGTTTGTGGCTAGCTACTACCTCTTCCAGTTTTTCTTTACTTTCCTGCTTATGCTGATCCACCGCCTCAAGCAAATCAGTGCTTTCTGCACCATTTGCAAGTCCGGAGGCTATCAGCAGTGCCTGTTGCAGCTGATCTTCCTTGGTGGTAATTTTCAAATGCAATAACATCAGGTGTTTTAAGTAGGTCTTGACGTTCTTTTTGGTCTTAGCTTCTTTCACATGATCTTGTATCGCATCAATCAGTTTCTCCGTCAAAGCGGTCTTAAAATAGGCTACCGCCTTCGTCATCCGTTCCTGTAACAATTTATAATCGCCAGCTTCGAATATACCAAGTAGCTGCCTGGCAAACTTGCTGGCTGTAGCACGTTGACTATTGAGTTCATGCTCCCATATATTGATGAGTTCTGTTGCAGTATCCTTGAAACCTATTTTACTGGTCAACACATAATCTTTATGTTGCGAAAGACCATCTATTAAATCATTCCAGTCAAAAGTTTTAATGAGCATATTTTGAATGAAATACTGCCGCTCTTCTTCCAGAATTGGCAACAGTGAATCATCGTCTTGTAAACTTTCAGCAAATCTGATAATGGCTGGATCGGTTCTAATACTGTCATAAGTCACTTTTGATTTCAGCACCAGTCCATCCATACTCGTCAACCTACTCAAGGCCACATATACCTGTCCGGAACTAAAAGAAGCCGCCGCATCGACAACTGCCCGCTGAAAAGTCAGCCCCTGGCTTTTATGAATAGTGATTGCCCATGCGAGCTTGAGAGGATATTGCCTGAAGGAGCCCAGCTCAGTTTCTTCGAGCTCGTTTTTCTCCTCGTTTAAGGTATATCTGATATTTCGCCATTCTTCCTCTTCAACAGTAATTTCCATCTCTTCCTCCGGAAAGCTCACCTTTATGAAATCTTTGGCCAGTTCACTCACTACACCAATTTTGCCATTGTAGTATCGCCGTGGCTCCTCTCTGTCATTTTTGGTGAAAATCACCTGAGCTCCTTCCTTCAATTCTAACCTTTCCGCCACGGGATAGGCGTTTTCCTGAAAATCTCCCTCTATCGTTGCTTTGAAACTGAATGATTTACTGGTAAGCTGCTTGAGCCTTGTCTGATTGATCGATTGTGCATTTTTATTGTGTGTGGTTAGTGTAATGAAATGATCACTGAGAGCAGGTTCAAAATCTGGTTTAAATCTTTCATTGAGCCATTCCAGACTGATGCTGTTTACTTCATTCATCCTCACCTGATTGAGCAAATTAACAAATTGATGATCGGACTGACGGTAGATTTTTTTCAGCTCGATGCAAATCGGCAAACCTTCACTCAACGCTTTGGCATGAAAAAAGTAAGGAGTCTCATAATACTTACCCAGAATATTCCAGTCATTGTCTGATGTGACAGGTGGCAGCTGAAACATATCTCCTATCATCAGCACCTGTAATCCACCAAACGGCTGATCGGGGCGCTTTCTCAAATGACGTAAAATCGCATCCATTGCGTCGAGCATATCGGCCCTTACCATAGATATCTCATCAATGATGAGCAGTTCCATCTCTTTGATGAGCTTTCTTTTGGCCTGATTGAATCTGATTTTTGATATGAGATTACTTTTAGTATTGACCTCTGATCGATAGCTGCTACCATATTCCGGAATATAAGGACCAAAGGGAAGTTGAAACAAGGAATGCATGGTGACCCCACCTGCATTGATGGCCGCCACACCCGTAGGTGCTGCCACCACTGTCTTTTTGGAAGTGGTGTCGGTAATATGTTTTAAAAATGTCGTTTTACCCGTGCCCGCTTTTCCGGTAAGGAAAACGTTACGCGACGTGTAATTCACGAATGATTCCGCTATTTCAAAAGTCTTATTGACAGATTGTTTTTGACTCATACCACGAAAATAATACGATTTATCGATTTCCACGGAGTGATATGACCAATGCA
Organism: Bacteroidota bacterium; assembly: GCA_038525605.1. Lineage (GTDB taxonomy): Bacteria > Bacteroidota > Bacteroidia > Cytophagales > Cyclobacteriaceae > JANSWY01. Next base: position 3,814 of record JBCBHL010000078.1, on the reverse strand, counting down.
TGGCATATTTTCCAGATAAGGATTAAAAAAGCCCTGCTACTCATTTTGTTCGCAGGGCTCTACTGTCAGATGTGCTAATTTATGTTTGTTGATTTTTTTCTGAAGTGCTGTGATTAAAACTGCAGTTTAACCATTCTTCTACCTCCCGGCACTTGATCCTGAATCAATATCATTGCCTTTTCTTCGTCGAGAAAATCAGCTTCTACGATATCACCTTCCACATGTGTAAAGTTCCATGATTCGCCACCATCGTGAGTTCTGATAACTCCTCCATCACTGGTGACAGCAACGCCTTCCATGACATTGTAAAAGTGAACTCTACCAACCAGATCAGAGCTTTCAGTAAAGGAAAAATCATAATTGACAATACTTTTTCCGCCATCAACAGATTTGGCTAATCCTCCCATAGCAGAATACCAGATCAATTCTTCTGAAAGGAAAAATACTCCCTTCTCTCTCAGGCCAATATTTGGAAGTCCGGAAAGCTGACTTTGTTCCCAATGACCCGATTCTACGCTTTTCAGAATGGATCGATCTAACATATCCAGCAAAACTATTTGGTCGCCATTTTGATATACGACTTTATGATGTCTCAGCTTATCGAAAGTCGGATCTTCGGAAGTCAGGGCTACCTCCCACGATTCACCGTTATCCGCAGAAGTATATAACCTGCTAATGTTTTCATCTCTGAAAGTGGCGATTACCACGACAACTTCTGTGCTAGCATAATAATGATCGATCAACAGATCATCGGAAATTTGAACTTCCTGCCAGGTATTTCCACCGTCCTCTGTTTTTTCCAGTGTTCTGTGATCTTTTTGCTTCCAGATTTTGCGATCGGAAACGGCATAAACCACATTCTGATAAGCACCCTGCCCAATTGCATTCCAAGTGCTTCCACCGTCTGTAGTTCTGTATAATATATCACGATCATCGAGGTAAATTCCATTTTGCACATCAATGAAGTCATAAGCAGAAACATTGACCTGAGCCATCAGCGGCTTTTCGTTCTCATCCAGAAACCTAAAGTAGCTTTTCATTACAGATTCTTCATTGGCAATCACCTCCATTGGACCACTGCTGAAATTATCCGGAACTGTAAAACTAAGCGTGTTCTCATTGAGTATGGTCGGAGTAACAGAGAATTCCTGATTGATAATTATTTCAAATTTCTGTGAACTATTCAGGTTGTTTCCTTCCAGGGTGATCACCTCTCCGGGACTACCCGCAAATGGCAATGAACGCCAGGTTAAAGTCGGCATTTCAGGCTCTACCAATTCTCCATCTGCTCCATTGCATGATGTGAGATAAATCAAAGTAATTGCTGCAAGTGATAAAAGTAGTTTCGTAGTAAGTTGTTTCATATCGATAAATAATCAATGATGATGCCATTTATTGCACCTCTACTTTAACTGTCGAAGGAACCATGAAAAAGGTTGGGTGAATTCAAAAAAAATCCCAATCTCTTTGACTGGGATTTTCGCAATTATAGAGTGAGTAGTTTAGTAGTTTACTTTTAGTATTGTTGCGGAACCTCCTCCATCAGGCATGATTGATATGATTACGGATTTGTCCTCATCAATAAAATCAGCCTCCAAAATTGATTCTGTCCCTTTCAGATATCTCAATTGCCAGGAAATACCACCGTCTGATGTTTTCAGAATTCCTTTGTCTTTGCTCACGATGATGCCATCATACTGATTGAAGAAATGAACTTTTAATAACTGATCGTCTTCACTTAACAATCTGATATTTCGTCGATTCCAGCTTAATCCACCATCGTAGGTGAAATAATAGCCGTCAGTAGTCAATAACAAACCATTATTACGATCTCTGAATTTCATTGAATTACTAATCACATCCTGTAGCACATCATCTGTTTTTACGTAACTCCAGTTATTGTCATTGTCAACGGTGTAGAATGCAGAAGCATCGGGGATGTAGACTTTTAAATGATTATTGGTATGGTAGGCTATCTGCATGTTTCGGTTCGCTGAAATTTCTGTTGGCAAGGTCAACATTTTCCACTCTTTGTCATCCGCTTTTCTGGTAAGCAGCTCAGGTTTTTGGTCGCTATTCAGAGCGATGATTGCAGCGCGTTCTGCTTTTACAGAAAGCTGCTGCAATGTTAAATCGTGATTCCAATTATCAACTTTCTCCCAGGAATTTCCACCATCAGCCGACTTAAGAATTTGCTTGTCAACTTCATTGAGCCAGATTTGGTCATCTGTAACTGCAAAGAGCGGATGAGAATCCATATTCGACAATACCTGCGTCCAGCTGACACCGCCATCTTTCGTCATCATTACCCGATTGTCAGCAGAATATAACCCTGCTTGAGGCGAGGAAAAATCAAAGCATCTGATGCTTTCAATACCTGTTAAAATGGGATCAGCAGTTTTTTCGATGATCATGAAAGGTCCCCGGTCATCGATTTCATGAATTATGCCGTCATTGAATTCCAAAACCAGGTTGCCGCTGGAAGCATTTTCAGGAATGACAAATGAGGCCTCATCTTCCGAAACAAAGTTTAACATCACAGGTATTCCATCTATCAGTACGATGAGACAATCGTCAATATTCTGGCCTTTGATAACTATGGTGTCCCCGATACAACCTTCCATTGCTGAGACTGATGAAATAAATGAGGGCCGTCCCTGAGGTCCCCCTAAATCTTCATCCTGACAACTAAATAGAAAGATTGCAAAAAACTGAAAAGTCAATAGGGTACTGTATGAAAATATTTTTTTCATGATAAAGTGGTTTAAATTAGTAAGTAGTTTTATTTTGACTCTGTTAAATCATTGGCGCGTAAATCAGGTCAGTCAGTTTGAAATTTGATTTTTGCCAGATTGAGAGAACCATTTTTTTCATCTCTTTCTGTCACGATCGCTTCTCTGGTCAATGAATTGAAATCTGCTTTCAGAAAACTCCCTTTGATATTGCTGATTCGCCACGTTTGCCCTCCATCCTCTGTCCTGACAATTGAGCCATTATCGGCCAGGGCTATGCCTTCTGTTGCATTATAGAAATATAAATGAGAGAGCTTTCCCGAATTGAGCCTCAGAGAACTGGCGCTCCATGTTTTACCGCCGTTTCTTGTTCGATTAACTGTTCGATCCCCCGAAACGAACCACATTCGCCGAAGATCACCAATGTAAAATGAAGCTGGACCGAAATTATCCGATCTGAATGGCTCCAGATCACGACTAGCCCATAGTTTTGTATCATCCGTCAGGCAAATTTGTCTGTTCTCAGGATCGTACATTACCATCTCTTTATCGTTGAGGTAAAGAATTTCAAAAGTACTCAGCAATTCAAATTCTGCTGACGTGGTAACAATCTGCCATGGTTCACCCAAAGTTTGTTTGATCATTAGCTCGGCTCCACCTGATATATATTCGACAATTACAGCGATTTGGGATTCGGAAATGAACAGGTCTTTCACGCGCTGATTTGCACTAAAAGTAATCGTTGTCCAGCTAGTTCCCATATCAGAAGAGGTTAACACTTCTCTGTTGTTATTGATAAGCCACAAATGATCGTTTAATACTTGTAAATCCCTGACACTGGTACCATTGAATATTTCATCTAAATCGCCGGTTTGTGAGTTAAGCATCACTACCCTGTTGTTTTCAATGTAAGTGATCCTGTTATTATCTATAATCTTCAACTCATCAATTTCAGATACACTGGCTGACAGGGTATCTACATCTTCCAGGAGCTTGAAATAACCGTAGCGAGTGGCACTGTTTCCGTCATAAAAATCAAATAGCATCATGAAAAAATACTTTGTTTCCAATATTCAGTTGAT
>JBCBHL010000077.1:0-23111 GCA_038525605.1 Bacteroidota bacterium | reverse complement strand
ATTACCAACAGAGGTGTAAAAGTGTTCCCCGAAGGTCTTAAAGAAACTAATTGGCTTGTATGCAGGTTTTTGCGTATCAGCATCGAATGCCACAAATCTGCAACGCCAGTGGTCCGTACAATAAGTTTCTTTAAGACCTTCGGGGAACACTTTTACACCTCTGTTGGTAATCATTTTCAACTTGATGTTGTAAGCGTCAACTTCCAAAAGCTTTTTACCAATTTCATCCGCATCACTGCCCTTCCAATCAATGAATACATCTATTCCAACCAGTTCCTTATTTACATCCTCTCTTTTGTATTCACCAATATTGATGATTCCCGAACCACTTGAAATGTTGCTGGAGTTAAGATTGGCAGGTTGTTTGCCAAGTCTTTTGATTACCTCTGTGGCAAAATCTTCGGTAGTCACTTTTCGTTTACTGATTTCTTCCTGAAATATATCAGCGGTGTGATAACCATCCTCTATCGTTCGTAACCAGGCATTTTTAATGTTATCAGCAATTCTTGGCTGTCCAATATGGGCGAGCATCATGGTGGCAGCATTCAAAAGACCTGAGGGATTCGCAAGATTTTTTCCAGCGATATCAGGAGCGGAACCGTGAATTGCTTCAAACATGGCTACTGAAGTACCGATATTGGACGATCCTGCCATTCCAACAGAACCTGCTATTTCAGCTGCGATGTCCGAGATGATATCCCCATATAAGTTTGAAGTAACGATTACATCATAGTCTTCCGGATTGGCAGCAAGTCTGGCAGAACCTATGTCGATGATCTGCGTATTGCTTTCAATATCTGGGTATTCACTTGAAATTTCTTTAAATACCGTATGGAACAGACCATCAGTCAATTTCATAATATTGTCTTTTACCATACAGGTTACTTTCTTTCTACCATAGGCCTGGGCATATTCAAAAGCGTATTTGATAATTCTTTCACAACCAGGTCGGGTAATCAGTTTTAGACACTGCACTACATCTGCTGTTTGTCTGTGCTCGATTCCCGCATAGAGGTCTTCTTCATTTTCCCTGATAATGACCACATCCATTTTGGGGAAGTGTGTATGGACATATGGATAAAGCGCCGTTACAGGTCTGATATTTGAAAATAGCCCCAGAGACTTTCTGAGCGTCACGTTAAGACTTTTGTAACCACTTCCCTGTGGAGTGGTAATTGGGGCTTTGAGAATTACTTTGCAATCGTCTATTACTTGCCAGGCCTCCTTGGTAATGCCGGCAGAATGCCCGGATAAATATGCTTTTTCTCCTAATTCGATGGGGTGAATTTCTATATTTGCTCCGGCAGCTTTTAATATTTTAAGAGTAGCCTTCATAATTTCAGGGCCTATGCCATCGCCCTGAGCTACTGCTATTTTAACTGCTTTTTGATTGGAGGTGTGTAAGGATACAGAATCAAGGATTTCGTTGTTCATTTCTCGTATGTTTAGTAGTATTTCATAATGTAATCCATACTTAACAACGAATTATAGGAAAAATGATCTATAAATTTTTATTTATATATTTTATGTTATCCATAATCAAAAATTATGTATGTCAATTTAAGCACTAATTTTGGTTTAGTTGTTTGATACACACTTCCAAAGACACGATTACTACTTTTATGTTGGTTCGAATGTAGCGCATGATCATAAAAAAATCCCGATGTTACCACCGGGATTCAATACTGTAAAAAAAAATAATATATACTTATTTATATAACTTTCACATTAAATGCGTTCAATCCTTTTTTACCTTCTTTAAGTTCAAACTCAACAGAATCATTTTCACGAACCTCGTCAACAAGACCAGAGATATGCACGAAATGTTCTTTGTTTGTACCTTCTTCTAAAATGAATCCAAAACCTTTGGAATCATTGAAAAATTTTACTGTTCCTTTATACATATTAAATAAACTAATGAGCTGTAAAGGTAACACTATTTTATTACCAAAACGAAATTGCCGTTTTTACCAATCGTTTTTGGAAGGATTTTTCTATCTTATTTTTTGAAAAGCGATGTTTAACATGATTAATGGCTGTTTTTTGAAAGTTGATTCAATGTTTGTACTCTGTTATTTAACTTTAAATTAACATGTCGGAAATTGAACTACCCTGTTTTTAGTCTGCTAAAATGCTGTATTGATTGTAGTTCAGGTTAGTATATGATCATAATTCCGCACCAATCAATAGTGATAAAGGGATTTTCACACTCATGTTATTGTTAAATATTGACAGAATGATACGATCGTTTTTATCGGATTAATAGGGGTCCACATTTACAATCACATGTAATCCGGTGAAGGATTTACTGGCTTTTATCTCCTTTACTTTTGTTTTGATGAACTGCTTCACTTTTCCCAGGTGGATTTTGTCTTTTTCCAGCCTGATAATGATCTCATGAAGATATAGATTTCTAATCTTCCCGACAAGTGGCTCTGAAGGCCCTTTAATTCTGTGTTTTCCCAGCTCTACCTCCAGATTTGCTGCAAGTTGACTGGCAGCTTGCCAGCTGACTACTTTATCTTTGTTTTTAACCGTCAGGTTGATCAGTCTGTAAAATGGAGGGTACTGAAACTTTTCTCTTTCGATGATTTCCGATCTGAAAAAACCTTCATAATCATTTCTGACAATCATGTTGATGATGCCTTGTTTTGGATCGTTAGTTTGTAAATAAACTGTTCCCTGATAGTCTCTTCTTCCAGCTCTTCCGCTGACCTGGGTCACCAGCTGGAATGCTCTCTCATGCGATCTGAAATCAGGAAAGTGAATGATTCTGTCAGCATCTAAAATGCCAACTTTGGATACCTTGTCAAAATCCAGGCCTTTTGATACCATCTGTGTACCGATCAGGATATCGATGGTCCCGTTTTCAAAATCATCAATGATTTGCTGATAACTGTACTTTTTACGGGTGCTATCCAAATCCATCCGCTGAATTGTTGCTTCAGGAAACATTAGTTGAAGATCTTCTTCAATTTTTTCAGTTCCCATCCCCACATTTTTGATTCTTACAGAGCCACAAGAGTCGCATTCGGTAGGCACATTTTCCTTATAACCACAATAGTGACATTTCAGATTATTCTGATACAAATGATAGGTTAAACTTACAGAGCAGCTGGGGCACTTAGGCACATGACCGCAATCCTCACAACTGAGGAAAGGTGCATAGCCACGTCTGTTTTGGAAAATGATTGTTTGCTCTTCATTGTCGAGGTTGTTCTTTAGGGCCTCTATAAGTACATCAGAGTAGTTTCCAACATTTTTCTTGCGCTTTCGCTGATCTGCCATATCAATGGGCACAATCTTAGGCAAGGGAGTATCTCCAAATCTTGCAGTTAAATGTACCAAACCATACTTTCCCATCAATGCATTGTGGTAGCTTTCGACTGATGGAGTAGCGGTACCAAGCAATACTTTGCAATGGTGAATGGTGCTCAAATAGACAGCAGTATCCCTTGCATGAAACAGAGGAGACCTGTCAAACTGCTTGTAAGTGGTTTCATGTTCTTCATCAACAATAATCAAAGAGAGGTTGTCAAATGGTAGAAAAACAGCACTTCTAACGCCTATTACAAAATTGAATCGTCCATCGATAATTCCCTGATATACTTCTACTCTTTCATTATCAGAATACTTGGAATGAAATATGCCCATCTGGTCACCAAAATATTTGCTCAGTCTTTTGATGATCTGGGTAGTAAGCGCAATTTCTGGTAGCAGGTATAATACTTGTCCGCCACTGGCCAGAATGTCCTGGATGATTTTGATGTAAATTTCGGTTTTTCCGCTACCCGTAACACCCTGAAGCAGAACTGTTGGTGTATCCTGAAAGGAACTCATAATACCCACGTATGCATCCTCCTGATCTTTACTAAGCGATACTTCGGTATGCAAATAAGGGTCATCAAACACTACCCTGGGTATTACCACTTCATATTCCTCAAGTATTTTGTTTTTCACCAGCGTTTTCAAGGATGAATCCGAAATGTCCTTTTTAGTCAGTAACTTCTTGGTAATTCCAGCCTCATTTAGCGTGGTTAGCTCTGGTAGCGGGATTTCCTGCAAGTATTTTAGGAGAACATCTAATTGCTTTTCTTTTTTTTCGAGCTGATGAAATAAGTCTTCCAGCAGGGAATGGTCTTCGGTTATATAAGCCGGGCTAATCCTGATTCTCTTTTCTAATTTGGGTTTATACTTTTCTTTTAGTTCCTCGTAGAGAATGATCGCTTTTTTTTCAATGAGCGATTTCAATATTTTAGAAATATTGGAAGTGTTTAGTAACCGCTCGATTTCCTGATAACTGAGTTGTTGATGGATGATCAACTGATCCACAATGATCTCTTCTTTCGCATTTAATGGCTCACTCACATCAAAATCAGGATGAATTTGTATAAATGATTCGCTGGAAAGCCTGAGACCAGTGGGAATGGCTGCATTTAATACATCGCCCAGATGGCACATATAATAAGAAGACATCCAATAGAATAACTTCAGCTGATAGGGTGTGACGATAGGTTGCTCATCAATCAGGTCTGTGATGTACTTTGCTTCGTACTTTTCTGGAGGGTTTTCGTGAATGTCAGCTATTACACCGGTAAGAATTTTCTTTTTACCAAATTGAACGACCACCCGATAACCAACCTGGATATCATCAGCCATTTCATGCGGAATGCGGTAAGTGAAAGTCCCTTCCAGTGGCAAAGGCAGGATTACTTCCGCAAAAAGAGTAACCCTTTCCTCATAATCATTGGATTGTAACGTTAACTGACTCAAATATTTTCGTTTTTAATTTGCCTGATTGCCGATTCGATATCCGTCACCGGTAGTTGACAAGTCTTGCTTTTGCAAACATAAAAAGTAACTGCATCATTGATGGCAATTTTTTCAATTGTCAGCGGTAAATTCCTTTGCTCTTCTTCCGATGAGCCCATAATTAGTAAGTTACCCACATTTAAACTCAATAAACGAATTAGATCCTGTTGCTGAAAATCACCTGCAATAACAACTTCTGTTGCCGGGTTAGCTTGCAATAATGCGACACTTGCCCAATAGGTCAGATAGCCCGGATTGGCGGTGATCGCCTGACTCATCTTTGAGATCATTTGGTTTGATATCTTCAGATAGGCATCCTCCTGAAAATAATGCCCTAGTAAATGAAGGTTTTTTGCCATTCCAGCATTTGACGCAGGGAGTACGTTATCAACAAATTCCTTTTTACGGGCCAGGAGGGCTTCTGAGTTTGCATCAGTGTAGTAGAAAAAGCCTTCGTTTTCATCGAAGAAGTTTTTCACGACATAATCAGATAAAGATTTTGCTTTCCCCATCCATTTGTAGTCCAGAGTGATTTCATAAAGTCCAATAAATCCATCAATAACCCATACATAGTCATCTAAAAACGCTTTAATCGACGCTTTACCGTTTTTGAAATTTCGATGCAGTTGATTCTCTATGATCAGATGCTTCAAGACAAAATCACCTGTTTTGATGGATAACTGTGCAATACTTGGGTCTTGCAGCGCTTTGTAGCATTCTGTTACCCCTCTGATGGTTAGTCCATTCCAGGAGGCAAGTATTTTATCGTCAAGGGCCGGTCTGATTCTTTTATTCCTGTGTTGCTTCGCTACGGATTCAAATTCACTGATATTTTTGATAAGCCTTTCTCTTTCAATCGAGTGTTTTTCAGAGAATTCTTCAACGGAAGCTAAAGTTCTCAGTGTATTTTTTCCTTCATCCCAATTGCCAGATTCGCTAACGTCATAGTAGCTGGCTAGCATACTGGTATGAGCGGACGGAATAGCCATGAACTCATCAAAAGTCCAGTTGTAGAATTTTCCCTCTTCTCCTTCGGTATCTGCATCCAAAGCTGCATAAAATCCACCCTCAGAAGATTGCATCTCTTCTGTCAACCAATCTATTGATTGTCTGATCAGCTTTTCATAATCCGCTTCGGGTATCAGGCGATGGCCTTTTGCGAAAAGGCTAAGAAGTTGAGCATTATCATACAGCATCTTTTCATAATGGGGTATATGCCACTCATTATCGGTCGAATATCGGGCAAACCCACCTCCGACGTGATCGTATATACCGCCTGCGGCCATTTTTTCTAACGTAAGAACCGCCATCGACAAGGAGCTTTCATCGCGATAGTATTCGTAAACATCTAATAAATAGCTCCAGCTGGCAGGAATTGGGAACTTAGGTGTCTTCTTCAGACCTCCCCATTCTGCGTCGAAATTTGCCATTATTTTCTGCACACTACCCAGGAAATCAGCTTCTGTTAAAATACTATCAGTCTTTTCAGATTCGAACCTTTTGAAGTTACTCTCTCTCAGGTTTTGCGTGTAGTTTTCAGCAGATTCTTCAAGCTCATCTCTTCTTTCTTTAAAAACTTTGGAAACATTGTTGAGCAAGCCTTTCCAGTCGGATGGAGAAAAATAGGTGCCACCGAAAAACGGTTTCTGATCAGGGGTCAAAAGGGCATTTAATGGCCAGCCTACCCGATAACCCATTACCTGTACAGCTTCCATATACACCTGATCAACATCGGGTCGTTCTTCCCGGTCAACTTTAATGCAGACAAAATGCTCATTCATAAAACCAGCAATCTCCTGATCATTAAAAGACTCCGCTTCCATTACGTGACACCAGTGGCAGGAAGCATAGCCGATAGAGACTACTATGGGCTTGTCCTGCTGTTTGGCAAGCTCCAGCGCCTCATCACCCCAGGGATACCAATTGATTGGGTTATGCGCATGCTGCTGAAGATAAAGACTGCTGCTATTGATAAGTTTATTGCCCTTCTGGGTACTCATATAATCTGTGCTTTTATATCTGCAATTTCGTTTGTAACATCAACTTTTGAATTTAAGTTTTCAAGTTCCGTTAAAAGCTTTTTTAAAAAAGACTGATGCTTTGTTGATTGACTATTGAAAGGCCTGTGCCTGAGTGATTTACTAATTTTTTCCCACTTGTTAATAAATGAAATCAATTCGGTAGTGAAACAGGTCGATTTCAGCTTTTCCCAGATATACTCCTGAGCCTTTTCTGATGGATGCAGCATGTCATCGGTGTAGAACCGGTAGTCCCTCAGATCATCCATCATAAGTTCATAGGCAGGAAAGTAGTTGATTGACTGATACTTTTCTTTCAGTTGATAAATTGCCAGCAGGAGAGTAGACTTACTGATGGAATTTATCTGCATAGTGTCTTTTACGTGCCGTACAGGGCTTACTGTAAAAATAAAATTAACCTTTGGGTTGACAGACAGGATTAAATCGATTGCCGTTTCAAATGCAGTGACTATTTCACCTGCTTTTAATATTCTCTTATTGAAATGTTTGGCGGGCATTTTATGGCAGTTGGCAACCAGCTTCTTATCTGATACAGTTTCATAAACTACCGCAGTACCTAAAGTTATCAGTACCCAATCTGCTTTGCTGATAGATTCTTTAGTATCAATTGCAATTTTTCTGATCAGCTTTTCCAACGCCAATTGGCTGGAAGCTGAGACCTTTGAGTGCATTTCCGTATGATACCAGGCATCATCTCTGCTGATATAACCGTCCTCATCTACTGATTGCTCATCCAGGCTTTTAGAGATCAGAGAGCAGATTGACAAGGGGTTATAAATAATCCCGGAAGGGTTGACCGATATCGTTTGTTTATGACGGGCAAATCTGTTTCCGATATTTTCAGCAAAGCACGAACCGATAGAGAAGATGTTTGCCTCTGGTCCGATTTTTTCATCAAAGGGAACGGGATTGACTTCCGTTCTAAATTCACTCATAGGTTCGAAGCTGTTGATAATGGTATTCAAATATAGCTAAAGAAGCGTGTTATTAATACCCAAGTGGTTTTAATGGTGGAGAGGTTTGATGAAATAAAAAAGCGTCCCAACATTTCTGATGGGACGCTTCCTTTAATAAGTGATCTTCAGTGATTACTCAGCTACTACTTTTACAGTAATATCGTGCTGAATTTCTTTGTGAAGGTTCAGTGTTACCGTATGCTCTCCAACTTCTTTGATGTTGCCCTGGAAATCGATTCTTTTTCTGTCTACAGTATGACCTTTTGCAGCAAGTGCATCAGAAACCTGTAAAGCAGTAATCGCTCCAAAGATTTTACCGCTTTCTCCGGCTTTCGTAGAGATTTCAAGAACCATTTCGCCAATGCTTTGAGCGATTGATTCAGCATCTTTTTTGATTTTCTCAGCTTTGTGAGCAGCTTGTCTCACGTTTTCCTCAGTCATTTTCACGTTTGACTTGTTGGCTAGAATCGCAAGACCTTGAGGGATCAGGTAGTTTCTACCATACCCAGCCTTTACAGCTACAATGTCATTCTTATAACCAAGTCCTTTGATATCTTCTCTTAATATTACTTCCATCTTTCTTGATTATTTAAGTGAATCAGTTACGTAAGGAAGCAGTGCGATGTGTCTCGCTCTTTTTACTGCCTGAGCAACTTTTTTCTGGTATTTTTGACTTGTTCCTGTAATTCTTCTTGGAAGAATTTTTCCCTGCTCATTCACAAACTTAAGCAGGAAGTTAGCATCTTTATAATCGATGTATTTGATTCCGTTTTTCTTGAATCTACAGTATTTCTTCTTTTGTTGTTCCCTGTTTACGGGCTCGTTCATTAATGTCATTTTGCTGCCTCCTTTTCTTTTTTGTTAAACGCACCACTTTTTCTCTTTTCGTTGTAAGCAATCGCATGCTTATCAAGAGCGGTTGTTAAAAACCTCATCACTTTTTCATCTCTTTTGAATTCTGTCTCCAGAGTTTTGATGAAATGTGGCTCAGCTTTGTACTCAAAAAGTTGGTAGAAACCTGTTGATTTGTGCTGAATTGGATAAGCCAATTTTTTTAGGCCCCAATTCTCCTCATTGACAAACTCTACATTGTTGTCAAGCAGGATGTTTTTGAATTTCTCTACGGCATCCTTCATCTGAACATCAGACAAAACGGGAGTTAAAATGAATACCGTCTCGTAATTTTTTACCATTATTAATTTATTTTAAAAACGAAGTGCAAAATTAAGGAATATTTTAACTTTTGAAAACCTATTATTACTTATTATCAACCGTTTTGACGATTATTTTAAAGCTATGGTATTATTTTAATAAAAATAGAGAAGATATTGCGCTTTCGTAAGTTCGATTGATTAACTTAAACTAAAGATTACGCTGCTTAATTTGAGTTTAAGGTATATACTTTAAATGGAAAATTTGTGATACAGACACCGCGGAAGATGAATTTGTTGAGAAAGCGCCGACTGATATACCTTGGCTTGGGATTGGTGTTATTTTTTTGCGTTTTGCTCAATATCAGAACATATAATGAATTTGTCGTTTCTGAGAAAATAGCGTTGGAAAATGCGGTTAAATCTACCGAGATAAGATCAAAGTACCTATCGCAGTATTTTGAAGAGGCTGAAATAATCCTGACAAACCTTAGAAGTATCATGCTCAATCTTTCCAAGGCGGATAAGTTTGACAGACCGCTGATGAATGACATGATTCTGTCTAACCTCAATATCAAAAATAATACATTGAGTCTGTGGGTATATCTTGAGCCCAATGCATTTGATACAGACACAGATCATAAAGGTGGTCCTGGCAGTAAAGACGATGGTCGTTATGCTCCCTGGTTCTACTACAATATTGAAAAAACCGCAGTAATCCGCAACATTTGCGGCACGGATCATTTTAAATTCTATGAATATCCTAAAACCCTCAGAAGAGAGGTTTTGCTGGAACCCTATCAGACAGTCAATGGCGGTGATAAGTATTTTATTACGCTTGCACAGCCTGTCATAGATAATGGTTTCAAAGGCGCTATGGGAATTGACTGGTTTTGGGACGACTTCAACACATTAGTGACGGAGAGGCCGCTAAATGAAAATAGTCAGAGTTATCTGATTTCAGAAAAAGGCACCATACTATCTCATATCGATGTTGAAAAGTTGGGTAAATCTGCAGAACCTGCTGTACGTGAGCAACTGAAAAGAGTGATGGATGGTGAAAAGCTCGTAGAACACAATTCCGAATCAGGACTGTATCGGGTGATTACTAATTTTAAAATTCCCTACACGGAAACAGATTGGTACATTGTAAATGAGTTTCCTGATACAAACAACTTGTATTCTGTTATTCAACAAAACAAGCTGAGCTGGAGAATTGGATTATTGTTGTTTGTCTTATTACTCTTGTTGCTTTATTCTTTAGTGCAACTATTCAATTTTTTGATCAAAGACAGGAGAAGAATTAAAAGCGAATTCTCCACTTCTATTGATTCCACCTACGAAGGTATTTGCATCATCAACAGCGATTACCGATATACACAATTCAACAATGCGTTTCGGATTTCGATCAAATATCTGCTTGGTGTTGAGCTGCAGGAAGGTGATCACGCATTGGATACGATACCACAAGAGTTTAGGGCTGTCAATAAAATTAATTATGATAAGGCATTATCGGGTCGCTTTTTTATTGATGAGCAATTGCATAAGGGCAGGAGGTACCGACATTATTACAATCCTATTTTTACAGATGAAAAAAAAGTAGAAAGTTTTACTGTCAGGATTGTAGATGTTACCGATAAGCTTAAAAATGAAGAAGAACTTGAAAATTATAGAGAGAATCTTCAGAATATCATTAGTGATAAAACAGCTGATTTGCGTGAGATGGTTGAAACTATCAGGAATACCCGGCTGAAATTAATCGAAAACGAGAAAGTAGCGACTTTGGGACTCCTATCTTCAGGATTGGCCAATGAACTATCAAATCCTGTTAATTTTGTGGTGGGTAATATCACTCCTCTTAGAAAGGATTTGGAAGAAATCAATTCTCTGATTGAAATCTTGAAGAAAAAAGACGACATTCCATCTGAGGATTTATTGCAAAAGCTAAATGAACAACTGAATCAAATTGAACCCGATGTATTGATGCCTGAAATCAACACTTTGATCGAAGGAATTGACAAGGGAGCATTGAGGGTGAAAGAAATTGTCAATAACTTCAATGAGTTTGTTCGTCCGGACAGACAGGCAAAATTTGAAGATATCAACAGAGGTGTTTCATTGGCTGTTGAGTTTATCAAACCTCAGTTACCACCTAAAGTTACCCTGGTTACCAAACTAGACCCGGATTTACCTTCCACCTATTGTGATTTAGGAAAGTTAAATGATACCCTTCTTACGCTGATCAATTACTCTGTTTCTTTGATTAGTTCGGGGACAATCACTGTAACTACGTCTTCAAATGATATGGAGTACATCGTAATTATGATTACCAATGATCAGAATACTATCTCCGAAGAAGAGAAAAATCGTATTTTGGATCCACTATCTGGCATCAAAGGAGATATTGGTGACCAAAGTGTTCGGCTCGCGCTTTGCAAAACTGTCATTGAAGGGCATGGGGGAGTATTGAACATCAAGGATAGCGTTGGGGGAGTAGGTTCAGCTTTTATCATTAAAATACCTATTCTCATCTATGAGAATTCATAAAAAAGGCGGCTTGCAGAGCAATAAATTGCTCTGCAAGCCGCCTTTTTTACGTAATCAAGAGCTTTACTTTACGGTGAAATTTCCTTTTCCGATCAGGTATTGATCGGTGTAGACCTCTACTTTATATACACCTTTGTCGTAATCACTTCCTTTATCGTATAAAAAGATCACCTGTTGCTTATTTCTATCGTAAAGCACTTCTTGCTTAGCGGTAAAGAATTCTTCTCTACCATCAAGCGTAAAAGTGCCTGAACCTCTGGTAACATCAAATAAAACATTGTTGTCAATTCCAAGCACCCGTAAGATGATTTCTTTTCCTTCAATAGGAGCAACCTTATTTTCGGCAAGTGAAAACTGAATTTTGATTTGTTCTATCTGTCGATTTCTAAATTCGTTTTTGTATTCTTTACCTCTTTTGTTGACTGCATACACCATAAAGTCTTCCAGTTTGAGCTGAGAGGCAGCTGCTACCTGTTCCTGTAACTCCGTTTTTTCGTTGTTTAGGTCACTGATAGTTTGCGAGAGTTTATTTTTAGTGTCTTTAAGCTCAGTATTCTCTGCGACCAGTTCAGTATTCATTTCCTCAAGCTTTTTGATTTCTTCATCTTTGGCCACCAGCAGCTCTTTATAACCACCAACTCTTTCTTTTAGTGCTTTAATCTGATTTGTTTGGTTTATTTCACGCCTTCTAAGCCTTGATTTTTCATTCTCCAACTCAGCTTTTACAGCTACCAGCGAGTCAACGTCACCACCTAATTGTCTGATTGTTAGAATTTTTTCATCTAGTTGGCTACCGATTGAGTCCAAATCATAGTAAGCTTGTTGCAATTCCTTTTCAGTATCGGCTTTTTCTTCTGCCAGTCTCTCACCTTTCAGGAAGAAATAGACCCCTGTGGCTGCTGCCAGCAAAATGACGATAATCAACGCGATCACAAGGCCCATATTGGACTTAGGATCTTTTACGACTGTTACCGGGCTATGATCACTTTTCTTTTGTGGAGTTGAACCTCCGGCTCTGTTTTCTGGTTTGTTATCCATAATGTAAATTGTATTCTACAATTATCGTTCGCAAATGTAAAAATATTGTTTGCAATTTGACACTCTCAAAATTGTATTTCAAAAACAATTTGTGAATCCTGACATATTTAGATTGAAAATTTGCATCATTATCAGTAGTCAATACGAAGGCGAATCTTTGTTTATTTACTGATCCGTCGGAAATACTGAATGCTTATACCGATGCTTTGCTTTCTTGATTTACAAACATAAAAACTTAATAACGTACAATTTATGAAGAAATTGGATGCAACCTACTGGACTGAAAGATATCAACGTGAAAATACTGGTTGGGATACAAATGGCATTACCACACCACTCAAGGAATATTTTGATCAGTTGACTGAGAAAAATCTTAAAATCCTGATTCCGGGGGCCGGAAATGCCTATGAGGCTGGTTATTTGTGGGAGAATGGTTTTAAGAATGTTTATGTATTGGATTGGTCCCCCGTACCACTGAAAAATTTTAGAACCAAATACCCGGATTTTCCCAAAGAGCAACTCATTCAGGCTGATTTTTTTAAATTGGATGGAAAGTTTGACAGAATAGTTGAACAGACTTTTTTCTGTGCATTTGAGCCTGAGCTGAGGGAAGCCTACTCCCGTAAAATACCTGAACTACTTACAGATGCTGGTGCCTTAGTAGGGCTACTTTGGAACAGTAACTTTTCCAATGACGGACCACCTTTTGGTGGGACTATAGAGGAATACGAAGCACTTTTTAGTCAATACCTATCTATCGATATTTTAGAGGATTGTTATAATTCCATCAAACCCAGAGCGGGTAGAGAAGCGTTTATCAAAATGTCTCAAAAGCGTTAGAATTCCAGTATAAAATGTTTTTTCTGTAATCCCTCTTTGAAAAATAAGATGCCAGCATCGTATATGTCTGCAGAATGAGTCACTTTTGGGTGACTTATCAATGTTTTCCATGCTTTTTTCATTTCCGGAGACCAATGGATATCGTCAATTACAACAATGCTGTTTTCGTGGATTTTATCACTGATTTTTTCAAAATACCTGATGGTTGCTTCGTAAGTGTGGTTTGCGTCCAGGTACGCCAGATCAATTTGATTCATCTCTAAAACGATTGGTGTTAGCAAATCATCAATATTTCCCACGTGTAATTTGATATTGTTTGCGTTTAGTTCGGCAAAGTTATCAGCTGCAATAACCGCTATTTCTTTACTGCCTTCGATAGTTTGAATCTGAAGATTTTCCACCTGTGCAGCTGACATGTATAGCGTATTCAAACCCAGGGAGGAGCCAAGTTCCAATACTTGGGTGAATTGATATTTCTCAATGAGATTATGCAGTAAAATTGAGAATCTGGTGCTGCTGGTGCTGGTTTTTGCAATATAGGCAACTGATCTTCTTAGCCTGTTATTGACAACAGAACCAGCTCCAAAATCCTCTATGTCGATAATTTTGTGATTGCTTTTTAGCTCACTTTTTAAACTTTCAATCTTGGGATTTTCAGTGTATGATCTATTCCGGATAAAATGATCGAAGAAACTGTAAATGAAAGGAGACTGTAGTGAATGTTTGTCTACTGCATACATCCAATAGATTAACCATTCCTTCATCATGAAGAAAAGCCTGCTAATAGGGGGAAGCAAATTAGTTTTTAATTAAATCTGTACGGCACTATCATGGCAAATTCGGGAATATTTACCTCGAACTGCTCTCCATCAACCACTTTTTCCATGAGATATGAGCCTTTCATTTTTCCAAAACCAGACTTTAGGTTGCAACCTGACACATACTGATGTGACTGACCAGGCTCAATAATTGGCTGTTTACCAACAACACCTTCACCATCTACTTCTCTTTTTGGATAGGCAGCATCATAGATATCCCAATGTCTGCTCAGTAGCTGGATTGTATTTTCAGACCTGTTTTCAATCGTGATCTTGTAAGTAAATACAAAGTGCATCTGAGCTGGACTTGAATACTCCTGCTGATATTCAGTTAAAACACTAATTTTAATACCTTTTGTAGTATCTGTTGTCAAATCAATTTTAATTTGTTAACATAATAACTCAAGATATGATATTTTGGTTATAATTTCCTAATGATCAATCAAACTTTTTAAGGATTAATATATGGACGTGAAAATTGAATCTGGCTGGAAGAAGGAGCTTCAACAGGAATTTGATAAGGAATATTTTGCCGGACTGACCTCATTTGTGAGGGATGAATACCGTCAATACACCGTATTTCCGCCTGGTAAAGAAATGTTTGCTGCATTCGATTATTGCCCATTTGATCAGACCAAAGTTATCATTCTCGGACAGGATCCATATCATGGACCCGGACAGGCAAACGGCCTTTGTTTTTCTGTGAAACCGGGAGTAAGAATGCCTCCATCGTTGCAAAATATCTTCAAAGAAGTAAAGGATGACATTGGTAAAGATCTACCTGAAAACGGCAGCCTCGAACGGTGGGCAAAGCAAGGAATCCTACTGTTAAATGCCACTTTAACGGTTCGACAATCAAGCCCGGGATCACATCAGGGCAGAGGATGGGAAGAATTTACCGATGCTGTGGTCAGTATTTTATCTGAGAAAAAGGAGAGCCTGGTATTTCTGCTATGGGGCGCTTATGCCCAAAGAAAAGGAGAGATCATCGACAAATCTAAACATCAGGTATTGGCTTCAGCACATCCTTCACCATTCGCAGCGCACAGGGGCTTCTTTGGAAATAGGCATTTTAGCAAGACGAATGAATATTTGGTTCAAAAGGGCTTTGACCCGATAGAGTGGTAATTGTCAGGATTCAGAGCTGTCATAACGCTCTGAACCCTGACAGCTATTAGTCAATACCGTTGAAAATTCTTCCCCATCTGATTTTGCTGAAGAAGCTTTTCTTATAATCCAATGAAAGCCAGATAAACGCTGCTTCACCAACCACATGATTCTCAGGGACAAATCCCCAATAACGTGAGTCTGCAGAATTATGTCTGTTATCTCCCATCATAAAATAATAGTTCTGTTTGAAAGTATATTGCGTCACAGTCTCACCTTTGATTGTGAGTGTATTATTGACAACTTTCACATCATCTTTTTCATAACCTTCATACAATTGGATTGTCGATCCGTAGTGTGCGACATTTACAGAATCCATTTCGAAGGTAAGGTCTTCTCCCGGAATTTTCAAAGGCCCATAGTAATCCCTGTTCCAGTTGTTTCCGGGAACTATAGGAAAAGCAGTATCATATTCTCCGGGTCTCTTTTCGTTTCTTACTACGTTAGTAACAAAATCAAAGCTTTTGATTTTTTCGGCGCTCTCAGGCGTCATAAAAGCATAATAGCCCTGCGGGATTCTTCCGTATTCAGAAATATTTTCGTTGTTGAAAGTTCTCTCGTTAATCTGCTGTTTTGAATAAATTTCATAGTAAAACTGCATTCTTTCCGGGTTTTCGCCTTCCTCGCCGTTTATATATACCTGGTTATTCACAATTTCAATTACATCTCCCGGAATGGCTACACATCTTTTAATGTAATGTGTTTTTAAATCTACAGGATGATCTTCTGCGGGATAATTGAAGACAACAACGTCATTTCTTTCTACATCATCAAAGCCTGGTAGTCTGTACTGTGGCAACTGAATCCATTCCAGATAGGAGGGGATGTCTGTGCCCCATATTTTCTGATGCGTCAGCGGGAATTGAAGAGGCGTTTTAGGAGTTCTTGGTCCGTAATTAATCTTACTTACAAAGAGAAAATCACCCACGAGAAGAGAGTTTTCCATAGAAGAGGTGGGGATGGTAAATGCTTCCATAAATGCCCATCTGATTAGAGTAGCAGCTACAACAGCAAAGGTGATAGCATCGACCCATTCTCTTACCGGACCCTTCTTTTTCTTTTCTTCCTTTTCTTTTTTACTGAAAAATTTAAACGCCATTTTTTCTGATTTTTCGCAATTTATATTTTTTAGTCGTAATAATTCAAAAGCTGGGTGATTGATTCAAATTAATAGCGGACAATTAGTATTCCTCTGATTACTTCTATGACTTTATGCCCCTATTTTTATGAAATCTTCCATAGTGAGAAAACCGGACTTTTGGTCTATCCATTCTGCCACTAAGATTGCACCCAACGCAAAACTGTCTCTGGTATGTGCAGTATGCTTAATTTCGATTTCATCCATTTCCGACCCGTATGTCACCGAATGTGTGCCAGGAACTGTACCTTCTCTCTCGGAGATAATCTCCAGCTGGCCTTCCTTGTCCGACTTTTTGTTTACCCATTCTTTTTTCACCGTACTGTGATCAAGCACTCCTTCGGCGAGGGTAATTGCCGTGCCGCTGGGAGCATCCAGTTTCTGCGTATGATGGATTTCAACCATTGAAGGCTCATAATGCGTATGGGCAGACATCATCTTCGCAAGCATTTTATTCAATGCAAAAAATAGGTTAACTCCCAAACTGAAATTGGAGGCATACAGGAATGTACCGTTTGTACTGTCACATAGACTTTTTACTTCCTCAAAATGATCGAGCCAGCCAGTCGTGCCGCTGATAACCTTAATGCCTCTGTTTAAACAAGTATTAATGTTTTTTAATGCTGCTTCAGGTCGGCTAAATTCGATGGCCACATCAACCATAGCTGTTTCTATTGTGTCGAGCAATTCCGGATTATTATCGTCAATTTTACCTACAATTTCGTGCCCTTTTTGTGTGGCTAAACGATCGATGGCTTTACCCATTTTGCCATAACCTATCAAAAGTAGTTTCATAAATTACTTGATTTTTAAAACAATAGAAAACCCTACATTTCTGATACCATTCGGAGGTGCAACATAAGAAGGTTCAAAGCCCAGGGAAAGTTCATCATTGATTGCAAATTCTTCGAGATGTGCAGATATATGTGCATCTACTACGTTTAGTAAGTAAGTAATGACACCAACGATGATCAGATAATCTCTGTCTCTCCTAAATTGCTCAACGCGGGTATTCAATGCGTCTGAGGTCAGTTGAAACGGATTAATTGTGGACGGATCATTATCAGTTTCTGCGATAAACGCATTTCTCAAAGACTGAAAATACTGATGATTGTAGTTCACGAAATAGCCAACAGTAAACAACCCACCATAGATAAATGGAAGTTTCCAGGCCTGCTTATTATAAATCTGTCCCAGACCAGGCAACACAGCCGATAAGACAGAAGCCTTTTTGGGATCTAGTTTAGACTTTTCGGTAAACAAGTCAACTGAATCATAAGGAACTAATTCCTCAGAGGCATCTTCCTGAGCTAAAACTGAATAGGATTGAATACTTAAAACAAAAATTAGAAAGAAAAAGATTTTTTGTGTCATCAGATATCGAGTATATCCAGAATCCTGTTAAGATCATCTGTAGATAAAAAAGGTATTTTAATTTCACCTTTGTTATTAACGTCAGAACTGATTTTTATTTTAGTACCAAAATGTGATGATAATCTGTCTTGCAGCTTCAAAACTTCATAAGATGGTTCAGTCACCACTTTTTCAGCGGGTTCCGGTTGTATCGTCTTTCTAACCAGTTCCTCAACTTTTCTTACTGACAGGTCATTCTCTATAATTTGCTGTGCGATCTGCAGTTGCAACTCGATACTGTCTATTCCCAGCAAAGCCCTGGCATGTCCCATAGAAAGTTTTCCGTCACGCAAAGCAACCTGTATATCTGGTGGTAACTTGAGAAGTCTTAAATAGTTGTTGACTGTCGATCGTTTCTTGCCAACACGTTCTCCTAGCTGTTCTTGCTTAAGATCGCATTCCGATAGCAGCCTTTGATAACTCAATGCAACTTCAATAGCATTGAGGTCTTCCCGCTGGATATTCTCAATCAGTGCCATTTCCAGCATCTGCTGGTCATCTGCCTTTCTGATATATGCCGGGATTTTTTCAAGCCCTGCCAATTTAGAAGCCTGCAGTCGCCTCTCACCTGAGATCAGCTGATAACTGTTTTTACTCAGTTGTCTGACGGTGATAGGCTGGATGATGCCCTGTACTTTTATAGACTCAGATAGTTCTTCCAACGCCTCCTGATTGAAATCAGTTCGGGGTTGAAAAGGATTCACTTCCACCTCACTAACAGGAATTTCATCAATGCCTGCTTTAGGCTCCTCCTTTTTTGTAGATGAAGGAGTTCTTCTTTGCGGAACAGTCGTTTCCGGCGTGTCGTTTAGCAAAGCACCGAGCCCTCTTCCTAGTCCACTTTTTTTCTTTGCCATCTAATTGCTTCTATTTGATTGCCAGTTCGTTTCTTTGTAACATCTCCTTTGCGAGATTCAGGTAGCTGATGGCACCTTTACTATCTGCATCATGAGCTATGGCCGGTAAGCCAAAACTAGGTGATTCACTCAATTTGATATTTCGTGGAATCAGTGTTTTGAACATCATAGATCTAAAGTGCGTACTGATTTCTTCTACCACCTGGTTCGAAAGGTTAAGTCTTACATCATACATTGTCAGTAGGATTCCTTCAATTTCCAGGTCAGGGTTCAGCCTTTTTTGAATGATGGTAATGGTACTTAATAATTTTCCAAGTCCTTCCATGGCAAAGTACTCGCACTGTACCGGGATGATCACAGAATTTGAGGCTGTCAGAGCATTTACCGTGATTAGACCCAAAGAAGGCGAGCAATCGATCAAAATAAAATCATATTCTTCCGATAGCGGCCCCAGAACATCTTTCATTTTATTTTCCCTGTCTTCAATATCAACCATTTCTACTTCCGCACCTACCAGATCGATGTGGGAAGGTATCAGGTCGAGAAATTGAAGTTCAGTTTCTACGATGCAGTCTTTCGGCTCCACACCTTCAACCATGCATTCATAAATGCTGTTTCTAACTTCTTTAGGATTGAAACCCAGGCCAGAGGTAGCATTAGCCTGCGGATCTGCATCCACTACTAAAGTTTTAAACTCCAATGCTGCCAGACTGGCTGACAAGTTGATTGCGGTTGTTGTTTTACCTACTCCGCCTTTTTGATTGGCAATAGCAATTATTTTACCCATACTGTATCAAACAAATGTTACGACTGTTTCACTAATTGAAGATCACAAATATATGTTTTTTAAATAGACTAATTACATGCATTTACGCATATCCGTAAGAATGTTTAAAAATTGTGTAAAACCTTAATCAAAAGATAAAATTAAGAAAGCACTTAATATCAGAGTATTAAGTGCTTTTACTAAATCTACTTGTTCAAATATTTTACTTGTTTTTTTTCTTCTGTCTTCTGGCTTCTTCACCTGCTTTCATAGCTTCTTCCAGCTTAGAGGCAAACTTCGATTTTTTCTTGTTGACGTTCTTTTTCTTGTTCTCTTCCATAATAGCCTTGATTTTGTCTTCGTCAACCAGCTTTCTGAAAAGGGCAATCTGGCTAAAGGAGAAAATGTTGGAAATGAAATAATAGAACGTTAAAGCAGCAGAGTAACTGTTTAAGAAAAACAAGAACATCACCGGCATAATATATTGTACCGTTTTCATAGGTCCGGCTACCGAAGAAACCTGACTGTTTGACCAGGTATAAAGTATCGTGGAAGCGGTCATCAGCAAAGTAAATAAACTCACGTGATTTCCGTAAAATGGAATTTCAAAAGGCAGATCGATGATGCTGTCATATACAGATAAATCTACTGCCCAAAGGAAAGATTCCTGTCTCATTTCCAATGCATTTGGGAAGAAATAGAACATTGAGAATAGAATCGGCATTTGCAATACCATGGGGATACAACCACTGATAGGGTTAATGCCGGCCTTTTGATACAATTGCATCTGCTCAGGTTGTGACTTTTGCATGTCACCGTCATGCTTTTCTTTGATAGCGTCGAGTTCAGGCTTTAGAACCCTCATCTTTGCCATCGACATATGCGATTTGTAAGTTAATGGAGAGAGTATTAATCTGATGATAATCACCATGATTAGAATAATCAGTCCGAAACTGCCAATAAATGATTTGAGGAAGTTGAAGACATTCAATGTAAAGAAAGTATTGATCCATTTCAAAGGCCCCCAGCCGAAATAAATGTTCGAATCAAAATTGGGCGTCACTTTACTTAATATTTCATAGTCATTAGGCCCAAAGTAGTATCTCATATTGATACCTTCTCCAAGGAAATCGCTGGAAGGGAGCTCAAAGGCTGCTGATACGGCTCGTACAACTTCCATGTCACCTTCATTGCCCTCCATGCTTATTTTGGCATCTCCCGTAGTTTTTTCAGGAATAACGGAGCTCGTGAAGAACTTTTGATGGAAGGAAATCCAATCGATAGGCCCTTCTATTTTTTCTTCTTCATAATTAGTAGACCTTTGAGACAGTTCAGAATCGCTGTTGTTCTGCGAATACATTACGTTTGTTCTCAGTCTTTCTTCTGTGATATCTTTCTCCAGTTGAT
Source organism: Bacteroidota bacterium (assembly GCA_038525605.1). Taxonomy (GTDB): domain Bacteria; phylum Bacteroidota; class Bacteroidia; order Cytophagales; family Cyclobacteriaceae; genus JANSWY01. The sequence goes on along the minus strand of JBCBHL010000077.1, from coordinate 2,162 downwards.
ACAAATCAGCATTCCAGGTATAATCCAGGTTGGTATTATCGACCAGGCCAACAAGACCCGTACTTGATAATTGATAGCCTACGACATAAGAATCGTCGGTTATTTTATAAACCTGTCTGATTTCCCTGCCACCCGATAGGGCAGCGGTAAAAGTAATCATCAAAGAATCACCTTCGCCAACTGTTGTGCTCCTGGCGTTTGTGGTGAAATTTAATTCGCTAACATCGATTGTTTTACCCTGCGACTTAAACTTCAGACCAATTTTACTATTTTGCTGATCAATTAGCGTCAGGGGTTCTCCACCAAAAGTTTTAAAGTTCCTGAGCGTTACTGCAGCAATCGCACCACCTTTGGTAGAAAAAGTAAAATCTGCCAGTTGATTACTGATTTTAATTTTATTTTCTGAAACAGGAAGCGTTAACTCACCGAATGATCCGAAGTTACTTTGCGCTATTTGCGCTTTAACGGAATCCGGCAAATCTTCATTTCCTGTGTTTGGTGTTGTACCCTGGCTGATAGAAGCATTGCTTTTCAAACTGTCTGTCTGCTCTGTCTGGTTGCCTTCAACAGATTCCTGCGAAGGCGTCAGCCAGAAATAGGCAGTCATCAATGCCAGCAAAAGTATAAGACCAATTCCTTGATTTTTATCCATTTTTGTTAAGTAATTACTCTGCTATTTTGTCTTTTTTAAATTTTAGTGCTGCTTTCACAAACTTCAGAAACAGCGGGTGCGGATTTAATACCGTACTTTTTAGTTCAGGGTGATATTGTGTGCCGACAAACCACGGGTGATCTTTCAATTCGATCACTTCCACCAGGTTTGTGTCAGGATTTTTGCCAGTGGCAATCATACCGTTTTTCTCAAAATCCTCCAGGTATTTGTTGTTAAACTCATATCTGTGTCTGTGCCTTTCCTCGATCTTGGTATGACCATAAGCCTGATAGGCTTTAGAACCTTTGGTAAGTGTACATTTATAAGCGCCCAATCTCATCGTACCACCCATCGCAGTGATGTTTTTCTGATCTTCCATCAGGTCGATTACCGGGTCTGGAGTGTCGTCTTTAATTTCCTTTGAGTAGGCATTTTTCAATCCGAGAACATTCCTGGCAAACTCAATGCTGGCACACTGCATACCCAAACAAATCCCAAAAAATGGAATATTGTTGATTCTGGCATACTTCACAGCTTTAATCTTACCTTCGATCCCTCTTTCGCCAAATCCCGGAGCTACCAATATGCCATGAAGTTCTCCAAGCGTCTTCTCCAGATTCTCATCTTCATCGACTTTTTCAGAGCTGATCCATTGAACGTTAACCTTACATTCATTGTAGGCACCTGCGTGAATGAATGATTCAGCAATTGATTTGTAAGCATCTTTCAGCTCAACATATTTACCAATCAATCCGACTTTAACCTCATCTGTCGGGTTTTTGAGCTTGCCCAGAAAATCTTTCCATTGATCGATGATAGGATCTTTCTTATGAGGAATCTTCATCTTCGAGAGGACACGCTCATCAAGCTTTTCCTTTCTCATCAAAATAGGCACATCATAGATAGTACTGGCGTCTCTGGCCTCTATTACGGAGTTCATCGGCACGTTGCAGAACAAAGCCAGCTTCTTTCGAATATCATTAGGAAGTTCCTTTTCCGCTCTGCAAACCAGGATATCGGGCTGGATACCGGCTTCCAGTAATTGCTTCACCGAATGCTGCGTAGGTTTGGTTTTCAACTCACCAGCCGCCTGCAGGTAAGGAACCAAAGTCAGGTGAATGGAAACGAAATGATTGGATCCAAGCTCAAACCTGGCCTGTCTCACAGCTTCAATGAAAGGAAGGGATTCAATGTCCCCGACACATCCTCCGATCTCTGTGATCACAAAATCATAGTTGCCTGTGTTGCCGAGCTTGTAAAATCCGTTTTTGATTTCATCAGTAATGTGTGGAACTACCTGCACAGTTTTACCGAGAAACTCACCTTGTCTTTCTTTGGTGATGACATTGTAATAAATTCTCCCGGTAGTTACGTTATTAGCCTGCGAAGTAGGCTCGTTCAAAAACCTTTCATAATGTCCCAAATCCAGGTCAGTCTCTGCGCCATCGTCAGTCACATAGCATTCGCCATGTTCGTAGGGGTTGAGAGTACCCGGATCAATATTGATATA
>JBCBHL010000076.1:0-23362 GCA_038525605.1 Bacteroidota bacterium | reverse complement strand
AATAGCAGTTGGCTCATCACAAACATTAAAATCTGAATCTGCAGGGCATGCAATCGGATCGGTATCTACTGGATTTGAACCTCCGCCCTTCACTGTTTCGACTTTTTTGCCCTTGAATGATGTCACAAAACTCTTTACATTGAGCTCATTTAAACTAAGTTTTTCGCGTTTTTCTTTCATAATAAATTAAGTTTAATCTTTGATAAAATATGATTTAGTACTTTTCAACTTTTTTGATGAAAAGTCCACTCATAGCTACAGGCAAAATACTGAAATTAATGTAATTCCGGAGTACTTGCTTAACAATTAAGTATGATACTTTTCATAATTCCATTAAATTTAATCTGACCTTAATCAATTGCGATGCATCAGTATTTATTACTATTTTTCTTTTTGACCTCAGGGACCTTACAGGCTCAAAACCTTGTACCTTATACTAAAAACAAACTTTGGGGCTTCTGTGACTTCCAGAAAAAAGTAATTATCCCGCCCACGTATAAAAGAGTAGACCTCTTTCAAAATGGTTTGGCAAGAGTGAAATCTGCTGAAAATAATTTGTATGGCATCATCGACGAAAAAGGTGAAGTCATTGTGCCTTTTGCTTATAAATCCTCAAAAGAGCTGGGCAATTATGTTCAGGACAGAATCTTCTTTAAGCAAGAGGAATTGTATGGTTATTTCAATGGGAAAGGTGAAGTTGCTATTCCTCCTCAGTTTGAGTTTGTCTATGATTTCTCTGATGACAGCCCTAATATCCCTGCTAAGAAGAATGGTAAATTCGGCATCATCGATCTCAATGGGAATACTGTGCTTCCGTTTGAGTATCCAACCATGAGTAAACCCAGTGCATCAGGTTTAATAACATTTTTTACTGACAAAGGAAATGGTGTCATGGATTTGGACGGAAAAATCATTGTACCTGCCATCTATCGGGAAAAGAAAATGCACAATAAGGAACCACGTCCTCAGTTAAAGCAAAATTTTGCCCGAATTTACAGGAAAGACGGTTCTAAAGACAAAGCAATCATTTTCAGCGACGGCAAAAAGCTGTATTACTACTTTGCAACTGACAATTTTACTAATGAGCATTTTTATAAACACCGTTATTTATTAGTTAAAAAGCCCAGTCCTGGGGCTTTCAGCGGCGCAAAGAACGTATTGGTAGATGTGGATGGCAATCCGGTGCTTACCTGGGAAAACTATCCTTTTGCCGGCACCTATAATGACCAGGCTGTAGTCGTTGGAAAAAAGAAAGGTTCTGATATTATCTATGGATTGATCAACACAAAAGGTGAAACTATTTTAAAACCTAAATATGATAAGATAGGCCAGTTCGATGAAAACGGAAATGCCACATTCGAATACAAAGGTAAAACCGGATTTCTCAGCGATCAGGGTAAAATAATACAGGCTGAAAAGCAATTTGATGGAATTAACTCTTTCGGTTTCTCAAATAATGGTCTGATATATTTCAAAGGTGACCAGGGAAATGGCATGATGACGTATGAAGGGAAAATCCTGTTTACGGACGATGACCGATATCGTTACTCTTTTACCGATTTCGGGTTAATCCTGAGAAAAGATAAAAGCAGTAAAAAAGAAGCATTGCTAGACAGAACAGGAAAAGTACTAACTGATGAATATAGCAGTATCTCGACCGGAAAATATGGATTCCAGATAAAGTCTGATCAAATGAAAGGAATCTTGAATAAGGCTGGTGAAGTAATTTTCCCTGCCACCTATCAGAACATCGATTACGTCTCGGAAGGCTATTTTATCATTAAAAAAGACAACCTAAAAAGCCTGACTGACCTATCAGGTAAACAGATGCTCAAAAAGTCATACAAGGACATCAGACTCATCCGGGGTTCCGAGAACTTTTGGGTCAAAAACTCACAAAACAAGTGGCAAGTCATCAACGGAAACGATGAACCAATTTCTGACAAAGTATATAGTGAGATCGCTTATTTCAGAGATGGTTTATACAATGTAAGAGCTGATAATTGGGGAATCGTGAATGCAAATGGAAAGGAAGTAGTGCCCACCATTTGTAAACGTCCTCTTGAATACATAAAGTCTGACCAATTGCTGGGAATCGTCAGGCAGGGAAGTATTATCTACGGATATATTGGCAGAGATTATACGCTCTATTGGGATTGATTAAAACGATACAAAACCAGCCAGAGACATTTCAACCCGGGCTGGTTTACATTCATGAATGATTCCCATAAAATCAGCTGTAACTATTTTTCTCTTCCGGTTTCTCACTCAAATACTGAACAAACTCAAATTCGTTTCCATCAGCGTCCGCAAAGTAATCTCTTTTTCTAAACTGCTCATCTTGTTTGGGATAGCTTCTGCGATATCCTTCATCGAGTAGTTTTTTGGCAATTTCTTCAACGTCTTCCACCACGAATCCCAGGTGATTGATTCCTGCTCCATCATAATTTTTCACCACCTTGCCGATATTACTCTGAGCCTGGTTGATGGCTATGTAGGTTTCGTCATTTCCTAGATGTACCCATTCTTTGAATTCACTGCCTCCACCCCTGACTTTAAAATGAGGAAAGGCGGTCTGAAAAAATCTGATTGACTCCTCTAAGTCACTGACGGTGATGTTCACATGTTCGATATACATATTCTTCGCTTTCATATTTTACTGATTTTGATATGAAACAAAATTCAATATATCAACGGTGAAATAAAACGCACTTAAGTCCAGAAGATTACCTGTACTAAAGTACAGGATTGATGGTATCTATAAACCTAATAGCCCTCTTTTTAAAGCAACATCCACTGCTTCAGTACGGGTATTAGCGTGTAGCTTGGATAGTATTGAGGTGACATGAAACTTAACTGTACGCTCGGCAATGTACAACTGCTCACCAATCTTTGCATTGGTATGTCCTTCTTTTAGCAACACCAAAACTTCTAATTCCCTTTTTGAGAGAGGCATCTCCGGGTATACTAGTTCTTTTTGGTTTTGATCGGACTTTGCGACGGCCTTACCTTCATTTTTAAGTGCTGTTAACTGGCTGTGCAAGCTCCTGGCCTTCTCCAAAGCTAATGATATTTGATTCTCAGCTTCCAGACAGTTGATGATTGTATCCAATTGCGGCAGAAACATGTCGTTTAGCACTGTTTGAATCGATTGTTCCTTTCTTGTTCTTTCCTGTAGTGGAGACTGTAGCAATCTGGTCCTCTGAATAGCAGTACCAATCAACTCACTGATCGTATTTAGTATCGCCAGTTCGTTTTCTGCCAACTGACGAGATTCCTTGCTTAGCAAATTGATAAGCCCCACCTTTTGCTGGTTAATGGTAATGGGTATGGTTGCATGGAATTTTAAATCTTTGGTACCTGTACGAACATCTTTGAGGCGTGAACAGGCAATCTCACTGATATTCATCGCCTCATCAATATCATCTGATAAATACTGTTTGATACAATAACACCATCCGGACAATCGCTCAGGATGATTACTCAATGCTGGAGGTAAATGATAGGAAGCTGCCAGATACACAGATTTATTATCAGGTTCGGTTAGCCATATCCATCCAGTTTCCAGGTCAAATAACTCTACTGTTTTTTGCAGAGACTTACGCAAAGCAGCAGAAAGCGTAAACTCCCTGTTGAGGTGGCTGGCTATTTCATAAAGCCTGAAAAAATAATCCTGATCATTCATTACTAATGAATAAAGATAGACATAAGCAGGATATTTAAGCTATCAGCGCCAAAAATGATCAAATGATTATTTATCTTTAATTTGTTGATACCATAAAACATATGCCGACAATTTCCCGATGGGTTTTCACCACACTTTGCTCGATTATTTGCATTTTCAATCAGGCCAATGCACAACTTCCTGATTCTGTTGGGTCTCTTTTAGAACAGGAAAATCTCGATTCTGATGAAGTAGAAATACTTCTGAAAAGTACTAATCAGTTGATCAGGTCAAATCCGGATCAGTGTTATGAGGTTATTCAGAGATTAAAATCATTTGAATTATCTAAAGATCAACTGGTTAAAAGTTACAGGCTCACCGCAGGATATTTCATCACTCAGGGAAATTACGATTCAGCCAAATGGTACAACCATGAGTCTATTCGCTATTTTGAAGATCAAAAAGACACGCTCAATCTGGGAGAAACTTACAGTCAACTGGCCGTAATTCACTATTATCAGTCAGATTTTGAAAATGCCATCAACCATATGCTAACAGCTGCAGAGCTACTGGAAAGCATCAACGACACCCTACAATTGGCAGGAATTTACAATAACCTGGGTTCATTCTATCAACGCTATGAAAGCAATTTTGAAAAGGCTATTGAACTGTATACCAAAGCTTATTATCGTAAGCTTAATAATGGAGATCTTTTAAGTGCCAACAGGACGCTGGGCAATATTGGCAGTGCCTTAACAGGTATGGGTAAGTTAGACACAGGAGTAATGGTACTAAAAAGAACCTTGCCCATTAAAATTGAGAATAATGACATAATGGGTGTTGCTATTACTTACAGCAACATTGGATCAGGCTATTTTGATGCCCAGGTATATGATTCTGCAGCATCCTATTTTGAAAGAGCGGTGGAAAAAGATCGTGAGATCAATGACTTAATCGGACTACCCACAGATTTGTATTGGTTAGCCGAAGCTAATTTCAAACTAAATAAGGTCAGAAAAGCACAGAAGCTGCTGGATGAATCCAAAAAGTACAATAAAGACAAAACCATTACCATGAGGAGCATGAATCTGGAATCTGAAATATTGTACGCTTTAGGAAACTTTAAAACCTCCTTGTCGATTTTCAAACAATATAAAAACCTTCAGGATAGCATGTTTAACCTGGGAAAAGACGAGATTATTCAAGAGCTTCAAACCAAATATGAAACTGCCAAAAAGGAAAAGGAAATTGCTTTTCTGGAACAGGAAAACAAATTAACTGTCGCTCAGCTGGAAAAAGAAAGGCAGTTCCAGCTTTTTCTCACCATTCTATCGTTGGTAATCATTATTTCTGCTGTGGTGATCATCTACAATTTGCGCAAGAAAAAACAACTGGAAGCTCAAACGCTGCAAGCTGAAATCAGCCAGCTCAGGGCAGAGATTAAGACGCAAACGATGATCCGGAATCAGTCTATTGACAAACCGCTTGAACAGTTAAATGACGATTTACCCAACCCGCTTAGTGAGCGTGAGTACGATGTATTGCAAATGATTTTCACAGAAAAAACCAATAGGGAAATTGCAGAAGAATTATTTGTCTCTGTCAATACCATCAAAACTCATTTAAAGAACCTGTATACTAAACTCGGCGTCAGCAACAGGCAGGAAGCCCGTCAAAGAATAGTCGGATAAGTGCATTTTAGCCATCAATCATTATTATCTGATAACCAGAAAGTTATCAATTAAAAGTCCAAAATCACCCAGGGTGGGTGAACGAAAAACAGCCGTTAAAACAGATTTTTGACTTGTGTAATCACTTACTAAGAAACTGTTTTAACATGAAAAAAAACTACGTAATTTGCCTGGGTGTAAAAGCCTGGCTAACACCAAAATTTTATGTACTCTTCCTGGCCTTTTTGAGTCTTATAATATTAAAATCAAATCTGGTCAGGGCGCAGAACCCTACAGTGGAGATCAACCCACTCACTTTCATCGATGACGAATCGGTAAACCTGACTGAAACATTTGAGTTCGTTTTCGACAAACCCATCACAGGATTTATTCAGTCTGAAGTCGTTCTCAGTTCAGGGTTGGCGATCAGCAACTTCACTGCTCAAAGCCTTACCTGGAATCCATTATCTCAAAATACCGACCTTGCCTCTTCCTTCAATACCAAGGTGAGGTCCTATTCAAAGGACGGTTCATTCTACGTCGAATCGGACAACAATACACTAATCAAGTACGATAGGGCAAGCGGTGCTGTGCTGGCAACTTTGCAATTCTCCCTTGACGTTTCAGAAACAATCGTAGACATAGATTTTTCCGATACAGAAATCTACTTTGTCACTGGTGAGCCCGTAGCTGGTGAAAATAACAACTATTTAATCTATGTGACAAACTTTGACCTGACCACCGTTATCAGGCAGAGCTTTTATAACGGTATATCCAAGATAGGGGTAGATCCAGATGGAAATATTTGCTATGCAAGACACAATCCCGCAAGTAGTCTGCTAAACCTCAACGAGTTTCATACTACAGATCTATTCTACCTGGAATCGGATTTTAGTTTTGCCACAAATATTATTGGTAGTAGTTCCATTGGTGGTGATAAAAGGGTCATTACACCTTCGCTTTTTTATGAAGTCAACTACACGCCAAAAGATATTATAGCTACAGGAGTAGAGAAATGGGCCATTGCGATGGACAGAACCGATGTAAGATACCTCAGTAATACCACAATTGATATCGTTAACAGAGGAGTGGTGGTTCATCGGTCAGAAAATTCACCTCTGATACCCGCCAGTACTACAGACTTTGCCTTGAATACTGATGATGCTCGTCTGGCCTATGACGAGGCAAACGGTATCTTATACTTGCTTTGTTTCATAGAGGCCAACGGCTTTAATACCAACTATTTGCTTTTGACCTCAATAACCTGATCGAAGGGAATCACCCCAACTTCCAGACTCCTTTTGAGGTCACGGCACAGGCCTCAAGCTTTGTGACAGGGGATGATGTGATTAGTAAATACAACAATACGGCTTTCTTAGAGCTCACTTATGCCAATAACCGTATCTACATCGGTGGCGGTGAGGAGATTTATCCATACAATCAAATATTTACGGCAGATGTCACTGCTTCCTCTACGGGTGCCAAGACCATTTCCGTGAATGCAAACATCGCTACAGATGATGATGGAAATAACAACTCAGCTGCAAGCTACAGTTACGCTTACAACCCTAACTTTATCAAATTAACTTCCACAAATCCAACAAACGGGATTGAGGTAACTAGTTTGAATCAAAATCTTTTCGCCTATTTCTCTCAAGGAATTGCCAAAGGAACCGGAAACATTACCATTTTTGAAGATGATGGTACCGTGGTGGAAACTATTGATGTGACTTCAGCGCAAGTAATTATCAACGGCACAGAGTTACAGGTAAATCCAACAAACAATCTGTCGCCTGGAAAATCCTTTTATGTATTGATTGATGACGGAGCAATTGCTTTGCAGTCCAACGGTAGCATTGTATTCCCCGGACTTGGTAATGCCAGCAACTGGTTTTTTAATACACAGGCTGATACCTCTCCTCCTGTGATTATTTCGTATTCGCCAGCCGCAGATATACTAAATGTGCTGCCCAATACACCTATTGTGATTACATACTCTGAGCCGATTCAAGCAGGAAGCGGCAATATCCAGTCTCTGGATGGTGGAGCAGGTGACTTTGTGTATGATGTCAACAGCTCTTCTCAAATCGAAATCATCGGAAACCAACTCATTGTGACACCGGACACAGATATTTCAGCATCAATGACGCTCTTCTACGCTGAAGGTGTCATACTGGATATGAGTGGCAATTCAGCACCTGCGACAAACAGGACTACTGACCCGGCTGTCACGATCAATTACAACAACAACCTTACGCCAACTGATATCCTTCTCTCTGCTTCCGAAATTGAAGAAAATCAGCCATCAGGAACAGTAGTTGGATTACTCTCTTCCGAAGACCCTAATTTCGGCGATGATTTTACATATAGTCTGGTAGCGTTTGGAACGGTTGGTTCGGATAATACCAATTTCACGATAGATGGCAATCAATTAAAAACAGCAGCTCCATTTGATTTTGAACAAGGTCAGACTGAATTTGAGATCGGGATCAGGACAACTGACGGAGGCGGTCTGTTCACACAAAATTCATTTTCCGTTTTCGTGACCAATGATCCTTCAGATGACGGGGCGGATATATCAGGTCCTGAAATTATCAGCATCGATCCGCCAGGAACAGCCAGCAGAGTACTCCAGGACTACCCGATTACCATTTCCTTCGATGAAGACATACAGGCAGGTAGTACTGGCACTATCTTCTCCTTCAGTGGTACTGCCCCCAATTTCACTTATGAACCAACTGACCCGGAAATTGAAATACAGGGGAATAAATTGATTATAAACGTAGATCCTACTGATATCGGCATTGGAGCGAAATTTGTCCGTTTCCAAGCAGGATTTGTGGAGGATCTTCTAGGGAATCCGGTAGATGCTTTGACTGATTTTTCCATTGCTGTGAACTATGATAACAATTTCACACCTCAAAATGTAAGTTTGGATAATACGTCCATTCAGGAGAACCTGCCAGCCGGTACGGTCATAGGTAATATTAGTGCTACTGATCAAAACTTTGGCGATGAACTGACCTATTCGTTCAATCCAGCCAGTAATGCTGGTGCAGTCGCTGCGGCAGATAATGATAATTTTATCATCTCCAACGGAAAATTGCTTAGCAAATTTGTTTTTGATGAGGATGAGCAGGCAACTCACAGAGTCAGTCTGTTGGTGACAGATAGTGATGGAGCAACCAACAATGCAAATTTTACCATCACCGTGACACAAGATCCCAATGAAGACAATACTGTCCCTACAAGGATTTCAACAATACCTGCTGACAATGCACAGGATGTAGATCCTGCAACACAAATTAGCATTACTCTGAGTGAAGACGTTCAGCTCACAGGAAATGGCAGAGCGGAACTTCGAACAGTGAACCCGAATGAATTGGTGGAACTCTTTGAAGCTGGTGACCCCTCTATATCAGTTGCAGGCAGTACTGTTACTTTCACACCGTCTACACCTATGGACGAGGAAACCAGTTACTTTTTCTTCATCTCCAATGATTACATAGAAGACCTAGCCGGGAATGATTTTGCAGGTGTTCTGTTTACAAACCAATGGAATTTCACTACTTCATTTACCAATGTTGCTCCAACGGATATCACTCTTTCATCCAACTCCATTCAGGAAAACAATGCGGTTGATGCAGTAATCGGTACGTTTTCCACAGCTGATGCTAATGGCTCAGATAGTTTCGTCTACACATTGGTATCAGGAAATGGCGATGATGACAATGAAAGTTTTGACATTAGTGGTGCCTCCTTACTCGCTGATGAAGTATTTGATTTCGAAACAGAAGATACTTATCAAATCAGGGTGCGAAGTACGGATCTGGCCGGTACATTTACTGAGAAGGAGTTTACCATCAACATCACCAATGATTCCGCCGATGACCCGATACCCATGCAACAGTCACTTTCACCGGTGCGTAACGGCATTGATGTCCCAATTACTACCCGTGAATTCACCATCACCTTTGACATACCTGTGCAGCTTACCAGTAATCTGAATTTGGTTGCAGGATTTAGCAGATTGGATATTCCATCACCTGCAACATTTTACAACCCGGATGATCCCGCGATCAGTGTCAGCGGCAACTCTGTCACAATCACCAGAACTGCAGATTTGCAACCAAATGCACGATATGGCCTCTTTTTCCAGTCTGGGTTCATTGAAAGTACAGCAGGTGTACCTTACACAGGCAATCAGTTTTATGTTAATTGGGGATTCAATACGGAGGTCACTCTGAATACCTGGAATGGTGCTACCTGGTCCAATGGAACGCCAACAGCTTCGGACAACGTCAAATTTGATGCAGATTACGATTTTGAAACTAATGGAGACCTGGAAGTCAATGATGTTACAACCATCACTAATCTCACCTTAACGATAAATCCCAATCATCACCTGATCATCAACGGTGACCTGACCATCGGAAATTTGGGGTCAGTGGTTGTAGAGTCAGGGGCAAGCCTCATCACTTTTGACGGCAATACTACCACAGGAAACATCACTGTGAAACGAACACCTACATTTGGAACGATTGACAAGAGCATTGGTAAATACAGCATCGTTAGTATGCCCGTAACAGGTACTGCAAATGTAACTCAGGATCTGGGAAATCTGGTATATGAATTCACCGAGGCAGAAGAAAATGAACCGTCTGGCGGATTTAGTTTGATTACATCCGGAACAGCTATGGAGACCGGTAAAGGCTATTTTGCAGCATTCAGTCCTGCAGAATGGTCCTTTGTCGGCCAGCCAACCGTTGGAACAGTGCTGGAACCAATTCCAAGTCCTCAAAACAGTGGCTATCATCTAGTTGGTAATCCCTATTCAGCAGCAATTGATGTGGATGAGTTTTTCAGTGATAATCCTTTTGCTTCTTCAATTGCCATCTGGGATGATGGTGGTGCTAATGGTGGCGCAAAACAGTCCGGCGCTTACATTCAGATCAATGACGTGGGAAGTGTTACGGCCGCCAGCAACCTCAACGGGAATACTTTCAACGGACATATCGGTACGGCTCAGGGATTCTTTGTAGAGACCATTTCACAAGGAAACATCGCCTTTACCGAAGATCAACGGGTGACGGGAAGTAATGGCAATGACAACTTCTTTAGAACAAGCCCGCTAACATCAATCAAACTATCGCTAGGGACAGCGGAAAGCTGGCAGGAAACACTGATAGCCTGGGAAGAAAATGCCAGTGAGTTATTCGACGTACAGAAAGACGCCAAATTGTTTGAGTATGAATCACCATATAAATTGTATTCCATCATGGAAGACCAGTATATGGCTATTCAAACGGTGGGAATCAATCATTCAGAACCTATTTTACTAGGATATGATGTAGAAGATACTGGTACCTATCAACTAACACTGAGAGAGTCAAATTTTGATGGCGATCTTATATTATCAGATCAGCTGACCAACAAACAATACTACCTGCAACCAGGTGATGTCATCGAGTTTTACTCAAACTCCGGAACATTCAATGATCGGTTCTTACTGGAAAATTCTTCGGTTATCAACAGCGTGAACGAAGAAGCTTTTGGAAGCATTGCTGTCTACGGCACGAAAGAGGCCATACAAGTATTAGCTGACTTTCAAGGGTTACAGCCAGTAAAAATCTATGATGTATCTGGCAGGTTGATACTTGAACAAAAAGTCACGTTTTCTAATCAAAAGGCATCTCTGGCAGTGACTCTGCTGGCGAATCAGGTTTATATTCTTTCAGTAGGAAACGAGAGAACAAAATTCACATTGAAATAAGTAATAGACATTAACAAATAAAGAAATGAATGTATTTTATAAATCTCTTTTCACCGTCGGTTTCATCTTAAGCTCGTCTGCATTGATAGCACAACCACCCGGACCTCCCGCTACGCCTATTGATGGAGGTATTGGTTTGTTACTTGCCGGAGGAGCCGCATACGGCATTAAGAAGATAAGGGATATGAAAAGAAATAACCAAAAGAACATGTAACCGATTACCTTTCCATCAATCAAAGAGACCGGCTCTATCGATAATTTTTAAAGATCATCGTTGACCGGTCTTTTTTTGTTTGGTGGACTAAAAATTACAATTATGCCAATAGTTAGGTCTCATTACCCTAATTTATCTCGGGAACCAACAATTAAAAACTAAGAGTCTTGGTTTAAAAATCATTGATGTAGATTTATCTACATCTTTTTGAAATCATAATCGCCAGGTCCGGTTTCCTCACTGGCCCAGCAACCATCAGCTACAACCCTCTTAGTTATTTCATATTTAGGAGGACACCCATATGAGTAACATATAGCGATCACGCTACCACCTTGAATATTTATTGCTGAGTTGCTAATCTCTGTCACGAAACTTTTTACTTTAAGTTTCTTTAAATCTAATTTTTGTAAATTCTTCATTTTCAAACTTTAGTTTTTGCCTTACTTTGTTATTAAGGAGTGTTCAGGACATTTGATTCTCCTTTATTTTAAGATCTCTTATTGGAAAGAAAATCTTTCATTATATAGTATTGAAATGAGCATGATCTAAACACTAAAACTTGAAAAATCTATTTTTATATTTTGTCTCAGATTAAAAATTTTGACAATATAGATGGTGTAGATTGATAATTATACCAATGTCTCTTATTCAAGACATTGGCTTAATCTTTTGCTTTTTAGATTGAATCAAAAGTATTGACCGAATTTCATCAAGGATAAAATACATCCAAGCTAAGAGCCATCAAGGGAATATACGGGTGATTCCCTTCAAAGACTCGGGAACAAACTTTTCGCATTCTTGACTCACTTCCAGATGACTAAGGTTTTTCAAGTTACTGATACTTTCGGGGAGAGATTGCAACGGATTGCCTGCTAAACACAGTTTATAGAGATTTTGAAGGTTTTCAATTTTTGGCGATAAGGATTTGATATTGTTATTACTTAACCATAAAATAGCCAAATCCAAGTCATAGAGACTATCGGGAATTCTCTCGATTTTATTATCATCTAACCAAAGAACTTTTAAGTTTTTCATCCGCGCAATACCATCGGGAACCGCAACTATTTGATTCTTTCTCAAACTCAATCTTTTAATTAATTCCATCTCGAAAATCTCTTCAGGAATATCAGTGATGTTGCTAGCTCCTAAATTTAGCAAATCGGATCTTCTTAGCTTAGCAGCACCTATGATACCTTTAACGATACGATCGTTCATGATGAAATACTTAGTTTAGCAGGTAATATACTGTTATTTTAGTAAAGGGAAATTTAGCTATTTGGTTCAGCAGCTTTATAACAATAAGGTTTTGATTTAAGCGATATTGTTTTTTTGACTATAAAAAACATGCACCTGGTAAATGATGCATGTCTTTAAAATAAGTGACGAACTAAAAATGGATACTACTTCTTACCCATTCCTCTGACATCCACTACTTTTTGGAGATTAGGTTTCTTTGGTTCTGCACCTCCTCTAATTTGTTTCAGTTGGAACATATTTAGGTTTAATTTCTGGAAATAACTAATTGTACTTTTCTTTTGAGTTTTCATAAAGTTTTCATTTAATGATTATAAAACATTTAATAAGGTTAGTATTGATGAGATTTTGAAACATGTAATTGAATGTTTCTACTTAATTAAAGTGATAATTAAATGAATATTGTGACACAAGATGACTAAAGTTGTTTGTTTTAGAAAGTAGGAAATCTGCTATCATCCTTTTTCAATATGGTTATCTCATTCAATCTTTAAACAGTAAGTTATGCATCAGCAAAGACCGGGAATAGGCGTAGGCATTATTATTCAAAATGAAAACAAAGAAATTCTGATCGGAAAAAGGACCGGAAGTATATCTCCTTTTTATTCCATTCCGGGTGGACATTTGGAAATGGGAGAAACATTTGAAGAAGCAGCAAAAAAGGAAGTCTTTGAAGAAACCGGATTGACTATTGAAAACCCAATACTGATTTGTGTAACCAATAACTTAAAAACATACACTACCGAAGGAATTCATTTTGTATCCGTTACAATGTTTACCAATCAATACAGTGGAACAGTTTCTGTAAAAGAACCGGACAAATGTGAGTCGTGGAATTGGTTTTCAATAGACAAAGTACCTTCCCCTCAATTCGACGCAAGTGAATTTGCCATCAGCTGTTTTAGGGAAGGAAAGTTTTACATTCCGGATCAGCATCTGAAGTAATTTGCAAACCGATTATTGATACCAGTTCATTTTGATTAATGTGCTTTTCCGGTTATCTTCATAATGGATTGATCTAGCGCTTTACTCATTTCATTGGCACCTGATCACCCAATATTTTAAAATCAATAAACCTTAATTAATTATGCTAAAAAATCTATTAAATACAGGAAAACGACTTGATAAATCAGAACAGAAGTCTATCAATGCGGGAAGTAATGTGTGTGCGGGATATAATGGCCCAATCATAATCCCTACCTGCGAGGAATTCTACGAAATACCGGAGCAATTCAGGGGATGTGTACTCGTGCTGGATTTTTGTTTTTAAAAACATCAATGGCAGGTGAAAGATGCAATATCATTCATCTGCCAACATTTCATCTGTTTAAAACCTCCTCTAACTGTAATGATTGAGTACAAATTAATCCCAATTTAGTGCTTCCGGCCTTCAAAAGATTTATGAAAAAACTGCTGTTAAGCGATTTAAAAAAGGAGTGGTAAGAGCTAAGAATTACAGCATTTAAATACCAAAAAACCTGCAAATATACATATTTTAATTAAACCTTTTGACTTTTTAACCGTTTTTAATAGTAACACTATCAAATAAGTCAGTTAAACCACTAGAAAAGTCAGTTTTACTACATAAATGTGATAGTGTTACTCCAAACCTACCTTGATTTACGCCTAATTAAGTCTGTTAATTATCGCGAGATTTCCATTCTTAAAAAAAGCCGTAAAACAGAAATATCATAGTATACTGTTGATAAATACGGATTTAACGTCTTCCGCAAGGAAACCATTTATAACCCCAAAAGTAGTACATATGAAAAATCAATTAATATTCGGATTAGTAATCATGCTCTTTTTATCAAGTTGTGCAGTTGTTCGTCAGGGAGAAGTGGGGGTAAAAAGAAAGATGGGAAAATTAGACGACAAAGTTCATCCACCGGGAGCAGTAGGATTTAACCCATTTACTGCGACGGTAATCAAGTTACCGATTAGTACAATGAATATGGAGATATCCTCTAATCTTCCGTCAAAAGAAGGTCTGAACGTTGGAGCGGTCATATCCATTTTATACAGGATCAAACCTGATTATGCACCTGAGATCATAGAAAACATTGGTGTTAATTATGAAAATGTAGTGATTAATAGTGTTTTCCGTTCTGCAGCAGCAGATGTATGTTCCAAGTTCTTTGCTAAAGATATGCATACGGCTCAGCGAAGTGTTATAGAAAAGGAAATAACAGATCGGATGGCCTCTCTTTTAAGTGATCGTGGTTTTGACATTGAAGCGGTCCTTTTGAAAACCATTAAACTTCCGCCAGGACTGGCTCGTGCTGTAGAAGAGAAACTGGAAGCTGAACAAGATGCTCAAAGAATGCAATTCCTGTTGGATAGAGAAAAGCTGGAAGCTCAGCGAAAGCTGGTAGAAGCTCAGGGTATCAGAGATGCACAGAAGGTGATTTCCGAAGGCCTTACGCCGTACATACTCAAATGGCAAAGTATTGAAGCTTTCAAGGAACTTGCCAGGTCCACAAACTCTAAAGTCATCATCACGGATGGAAAAGCACCCATGTTGATCGACGGTCTGGACGGTAATTAAAAGTTTGAATATATAAATAGAAATCCGGCCGCAACTTCGTTGCGGCCGGATTTGTTAATTGTAGCTATTCGGGATTTTGAAATGCCTGGAAGCAAATGTTTCCTTACATATTTCGTCTGTACTGCCCTCCTACCTCAAACATCGCATTGGTGATCTGTCCCAACGAACAATATTTCACTGTCTCCATAAGCGCTTCGAAGATATTTTCATTGTTGACTGCTTTGTCCTGGAGTTTTTTGAGCAGCTCCGCTCCTTTTTCTTCATTTTTTGAATGAAGATTCTTCAACATATCAATCTGATATTCTTTCTCCTCAACATTGGCCCGGATTACCTCCTGAGGAACAACTGTAGGTGATCCTTTAGAAGAAAGGAACGTATTGACACCGATAATCGGAAAGTCACCATTGTGCTTCAAAGTCTCATAGTACAGACTCTCCTCCTGGATTTTACTTCGCTGATACATAGTCTCCATCGCTCCGAGCACCCCTCCTCTTTCAGTAATTCTGTCAAATTCCAGGAGTACAGCCTCTTCCACCAAATCCGTCAGCTCTTCGATAATGAACGAACCTTGCAAAGGATTTTCATTTTTGGCCAGCCCCAGCTCTTTGTTGATGATCAGTTGAATCGCCATCGCCCTTCTTACAGATTCCTCTGTCGGCGTGGTAATGGCTTCATCGTAGGCGTTGGTATGCAGTGAATTACAGTTATCATATATCGCGTAGAGTGCCTGCAATGTCGTTCTGATATCGTTGAAGTCTATTTCCTGCGCATGAAGAGACCTTCCTGAAGTCTGGATATGATACTTCAGCATCTGCGATCTCGCATTCGCACCATATTTGTTCTTCATGGCTTTTGCCCAGATTCTTCTCGCCACGCGACCAATCACTGCATATTCCGGATCGATACCATTAGAGAAGAAAAAAGATAAATTAGGAGCGAACTTATTGATATCCATTCCTCTGGAAACATAATATTCCACAAACGTAAATCCGTTGGAAAGTGTCAGAGCCAGTTGTGTGATTGGATTGGCACCGGCCTCAGCAATATGATAACCAGATATAGAAACAGAGTAGAAATTTCTCACGTTCTGATCAATAAAATACTGCTGCACGTCACCCATTACACGAAGTGAATATTCCGTAGAGAATATACAAGTATTTTGCGCCTGATCTTCTTTCAGGATATCTGCCTGCACAGTACCGCGGACCTGTGAAAGGGTTCTCGTTTTAATCTCTGCGTATACATCTGCAGGCAACACCTGGTCTCCCGTCACTCCCAGCAACATCAATCCAAGTCCGTCATTGCCTTCTGGTAAATCTCCCTGATAAGCAGGCCTCTCCAACTCTCTACCTTTATAAATCTGCTTGATTTTGCTTTCTACTTCCTTTTCAAGGCCATTTTCTACAATGTATTTTTCACACTGCTGGTCGATGGCGGCATTCATGAAAAATGCGCAGATTGTGGCAGCAGGACCATTGATCGTCATCGATACGGAAGTGGTTGGCTTGCACAGGTCAAAACCGGAATACAATTTCTTGGCATCATCGAGGCAGCAGATACTTACTCCAGAATTACCAATTTTACCGTAAATATCGGGTCTGTAATCTGGGTCTTCCCCGTAAAGTGTAACAGAATCAAAGGCTGTACTCAACCTGGCTGCTGGCAGACCTTTTGATACATAATGAAATCTTCTGTTGGTTCTTTCTGGTCCTCCCTCTCCTGCGAACATCCTTGTAGGATCTTCTCCCTGACGTTTGAAAGGAAATACTCCTGCAGTGTAAGGGAACTCACCAGGAACATTCTCCTGCAGATTCCATTGTAGGATATCACCCCAAGCCTCATATCTTGGCAGACTAACTTTGGGTATTTTAGTGTGCGACAGGGATTCTGTTTTCGTCTGAACTTTAATCTCTTTATCTCTAACTTTATAGGTAAAAATATCGCTGGCATAGTTAGACTTCTTCTCATCCCATCCATCGAGTAATTTCTGATTTCTGGGATCAAAATCAAGGGCCACCGTCTGGTAAGCATCTTCAAGCTGACTGATCAGCTGTTCTTTACCTTCAATTGAAGACTCTTGTAACGTTTCAATAGATTTTCTAAAACCGTATAGCTTCTGAGCTATCTCTTTTTGTTTGAGTACCCAGCTGTCATAATCTCTGATAGATTCTGAAATCTCAGACAAATACCTGGTCCTCTTCGGTGGAATGATGAATATCTTTTCAGACATTTCATCTGATGCTTCAAAACCAGATTTTAAATTCGCACTGGTCCTATCTACAATCTTATCGATGATCACCCTGTAAAGCTTGTTCATTCCGGGATCATTAAACTGGGAAGCAATGGTACCGTAGACAGGAATGTCTTCATCGGCGATATCCCATAAATTATGATTTCTTTTATATTGCTTTTTCACATCTCTCAACGCATCCAAAGCACCTCTTTTATCGAATTTATTGAGAGCAATGACATCAGCGAAATCGAGCATATCAATTTTCTCCAGCTGAGTGGCAGCACCGTATTCGGGTGTCATCACGTACAATGAAAGATCTGAGTGTTCAATAATCTCCGTATCAGACTGACCAATTCCTGATGTTTCGAGAATGATCAGATCGAAATTGGCAGATTTCACCACATCTACAGCATCCTGCACATATTTAGACAATGCCAGGTTCGACTGTCTGGTGGCAAGGGAGCGCATATATACTCTTTCATTGCTGATCGCATTCATGCGAATTCTGTCGCCAAGTAGTGCTCCACCTGTTTTTCTTTTAGATGGATCAACCGAAATAACGGCTATTTTTTTATCGTTGAAATCTATGAGAAATCTCCTTACCAACTCATCTACTAATGAGGATTTACCAGCTCCCCCAGTACCGGTAATTCCCAAAACAGGACTTACCGATTGCTCTGATGTTGTTTTAATGTTGTCCAAAATACCTTTGGAGTTTTCCGGAAAATTTTCAGCAGCAGAAATTATCCGTGCGATAGCAGATGGCTCCTGCTCGTTGAGGTGATTTATTTCACCATTTAGGCTAGTACCTACAGGAAAATCACAGTTTTTAATCATGTCATTGATCATGCCCTGCAGTCCCATCTCCCGACCATCGTCCGGACTGTAAATTCTGTTGATACCGTAGCTATGTAACTCTTCAATTTCAGAAGGGAGGATAGTACCTCCTCCACCGCCAAAAATCCTGATATGTCCAGCTCCCCGCTCCTTCAGCAAATCATACATGTATTTGAAGAACTCCACATGACCACCCTGATAACTGGTAATGGCGATAGCATTGGCATCTTCCTGAATGGCACAATTCACAATTTCCTGTACCGACCTGTTGTGACCAAGGTGAATTACCTCACAACCGGTAGACTGAATGATTCTTCTCATGATATTGATAGCGGCATCATGGCCATCAAATAAAGAAGCTGCTGTAACTATTCTGATATGATTCTTGGGCTTGTAAGGAGCTACTTGTTCATGCGACATAACTGAGTATTTGAGTTGTTTATTATTGACAAATTTAGCGAAAAAGGATGACAGATTCAGCCTTTGAAATAATCTTGGTTATTTCAAAGTCAAAGGCTGGATTTTATTCCCCCAAAAAGGGATTACCCCAAACAAACTAATGGTAAATCCTGCCGACGGTAACACCCTATCACACATCGAATATTGAAAAATAACTGAGCGTCTGCCAACCATTTTATAAATCCATCCATCTATCAATTGATCCTTCTTTGGATCATTTAGTCAAAATAGGTCCTGCAATGGTGTATCTAAAAATTATATTATCGAATTTAGCAACTGCAATGGATCCAAACAGCAACAGTAAAACCAAAGCTAACTTTTTATGAATAACAGGCAACTTCAAAAGTTTCCAAGGGGATATAGTCAACAGGATCTGGAAGAGAGGAAAAGGTTTCTCGAAGTTAGAAACGATATCTGCCTCGACAAGGCAGAAGACCCTGATCCTGAATCAATGAAAGGAATAATAGAAAACCAGATTGGTTATCTAAGTATTCCGATGGGAATGGCAGGACCATTACAAATTTCAGGCACTTACCTGGAGGGAACAAGGTATGTACCGTTATGTACCGTCGAAGGAACATTAGTAGCCTCTATGGCCAGGGGGATGTATGCTACTTCCAGATGCAATGGCATAAGAACAACGCATTTTCATCAAAGAATGACCCGTTCACCAATATTCTTCTTCGAAAATATCAGCCACCAGAAGCGATTTCTTGACTGGGTCGGTGATCATGAACAAGACATCAGAGAAATTGCTGAAAGTAGCAGTAATTATGCCAAATTAATCTCTATTGAAACCTATCAACTCAACCAATATGTAGTTCTTGATTTTGCCTACACTACCGGGAATGCTGCCGGTCAGAATATGGCCTCTAAAGCTACCATGCGTGCCTGTGAGTTGATAAGAAAGGAAACAGGAGTAGATTTCATCCTCGATTCCAACCTTTCAGGTGACAAAAAAGCTTCGGGCAATACCAAACTAAAAGGTCGGGGACATCATGTGACCGCTCACACTCAAATCACTGATCAGGTAATTGAAAAAGTGCTTGGGACTACTGCTGAAAAAATCATGATGATTCAGGAATATGGACCCTACGTATCGAGCCTCGCCAATAGCAACGGTATCCAGTTACACCTCTCCAATGCACTGACGGCCATCTACCTGGCAACCGGACAGGATGTAGCTTGTGTCGCTGAAAACGCTGTTGGCTACACGCAAATTAAGAGAACCGAAACAGGACTGGAATTCCTCCTGACTATGCCTTCCATCAGTGTGGGTACGGTAGGTGGAGGCACTCGCCTTCCCCAACAAAAGAAGAATCTGGAATTACTCAAATGCCATGTGGGTGAAGACAGTGCTGCCAGTCTGGCTGAAATTATCTGCGCATCAGCTTTATGCCTTGAAATTTCTCTGATGGCCGCAATTGTTTCTGAAAAATGGGTCGATTCACATATGCGTTACGGAAGGACCTCATTATGATCAATCGCCTACTTGTTAAGCTTTTTGAAATCTACTGTAAAATCGTTCTCAAAACCTATTCCCCTGTCAAAGTGAGCGGCACTGAGAACTTACCAAATGCGCCCTATTTGATTTACAGCAACCATAATAGCCACCTTGATTACATCATTCTTTCAGTCTTCAGTAATTTGGGTTTTCAGAAAACCTGTGTGCTGGTAGCGAAAGACTACTGGTACGACAACAGATTCAGAAGATGGTTTGCAAATGTATTTTTCAATGCCATACCGGTAGACAGGAATATGCTGTTCAGAGCAGAAGCTATATCAGAAATCGTTGAAAAATGTAGACATAAAATAGATCCCGGAGGTGCAAACCGATCACTGATCATCTTCCCCGAAGGAAAAAGATCAGTCGACGGTAAGATACAAAATTTCAAAATCGGACCAGCGGCAATTGCCCATCAACTGAACCTCACCCTTGTACCTGCCTATATTGATGGCTCTCGCCATGTCTGGCCAAAAGGAAAGCTATTTATGAAACCTGGCAGAATCAAGCTGCTGTTTGGAAGTTCTATGAAACTAACCGATGACCGGACTTTCGACAGTGAAGCATTTGATTTGATCAAAACCAACACCGCTACGCTACAAGATAAACTGCTTGAAGTAAAGAAAATGATGGAGACAGGTCAGTCAGTAAATAAAAAGATCAGCGAATACACTCATGATTAAATTCTTCGCATTAGCTTTATCTTTGGTTAAAAAATTAGAAACATCGGAGAAAATGACTTCTTTCTCTTTCAATAAACAGGTAATATGAATCAGGAAATTACAGATAAAATAGACCCGGAAAAAAGAGCGCATCGATGGGGGTTTAGAGGAACTGGTTTTGAAATCAATGATGGTGTACTGACTTTTAAGAGCGACAGACCGGAGTTTTCGTTTTTTGCCAACCAGCCTCTACCTGACTTTCTCCCTTATGTTTTTGATATGTTGGGTACTGATATTGTCAGTGCGGGAAAAAATGAAGAAGCCACTAACAAACGAATACAGCCCGCTCATATCAATGAAACATTTTTTAAAGCGGTAACTGAATTATTACCTCAAGATAGAATTTCATCCGATGATGGTACAAGGCTGATTCACAGTCATGCACAAACAACCAGCGAGGAAGTATATAAAGTTTTATACAATGGTGAGCTACCACGACTGGTAGATCTGGTGATTTATCCCAAATCAGATGAGGAGATTTCGACTATTATCAAACTGGCTGGTCTAAATAACGTATGTTTGGTTCCATTTGGCGGTGGAACCAGCGTGAGCAGCGCTCTACTGATCCCAAAAGATGAAAATCGAATGGTTGTGTCTGTAGACATGCGAATGATGGATGAAATCCTCTGGATAGACGAAGAAAACAACCTGGCGTGTATTCAGGCCGGGATTGCTGGTAGACATCTGGAAGAGAAGCTTGGTAATGCAGGTTATACGATGGGGCATGAACCTGACAGCATAGAGTTTTCTACACTCGGTGGCTGGATTGCTACCAATGCCAGCGGGATGAAAAGAAATAAATATGGAAACATAGAAGACATCATTCAAAGTTTTGTGTTGGTATCACCCGAAGGAACTATCAGGGAAAAGTCTTCGCACGATCGGGTATCTATGGGAATGCCAGTCAATAAGGCAATTTTTGGCAGTGAAGGGAATTTGGGAATCATCACCAGCGCAATCGTAAAGATTCATCCAAAACCAGAGAAAAAAGAATATGAGTCAATCGTTTTTCCTGATTTTGAAGAAGGCCTTAAGTTTCTAAGAGCAATTTCAAAAACCTTTATCAAACCGGCCAGTATCAGACTGGTAGATAATAATCAGTTTAAATTCGGACTGGTGTTGAAACCAAAGGAATCAGATTTCTTTAAAAAACTGCTGGATAGTGCCAAAAAAGCTTTCATCTTAAAGATCAAAAAATTTGATCCTGATGCCATGTGTCTGGCAACTATCGTAATGGAGGGAAACTCCGAGGAAGTATATTATCAGAAAAAAATAGTTAAAAAAGTAGCCAGTCAGTTCAATACTCTTCTTGCTGGTGGGGGCAATGGAAAACGGGGTTATGCACTTACCAATGTCATTGCTTACATCCGTGACTTCTTGCTGGATTACCATTGTATCGGTGAAACACTGGAAACAACTATCCAATGGGACAAGGTTTCATCGCTAGGCAAGTCTCTCGAGCAGGTTTTAATTGATCAACATAAACATTATCAATTACCTGGAAATCCGTATTTGTCATACAGAGTAACGCAATTGTATCACAGTAGTGTTTGCGTCTACATTATGTTTGGAGTTTATACAAAAGGTGTGGAACAACCGGAGGAGAAATTCAAACTCATTGAAGAAAAGATGAGAGAAAAAGTGATAGAGGCAGGCGGGTCTATTTCGCATCACCACGGAGTAGGTAAGTTGAGAAAAAAATTCATTGGAGAATTGATGAATAAAGAGCAACTGAAGCTTGCTCAAAGCATCAAAAAAGAGCTGGATCCGCAAAATATTTTTGGAATCGGGAATACATATTGATAAATCAGCTGCGGCTTACAGAAAAGCGGAAATTGAATTAATTCGATAAACTAGCTAAGAGTCCTTTCTACTGAATAAAAATCGATTCTGCCCCTTTTTCTGACAAATCCTGCAATGCTTTTTTCGATAACAAATAGCTGGCCGGAAAATTAAAATTCTTCCAAAATGTACGATCATTGGGGATTTTTAAGTCATAGAGGTCCTGAGTAGAATTAATCGTTTCATTCCTTTTGATTGAGACATAGGGTAATATTTCAGTGACAAAAAACTCATTGTTTTGATAAATGACCTCACCTCCATTGGGATTATTACTAGGCAATCTATCAAACAAAAAATTGGAGTTGGTTCCCAAAGAAGACACTTTCTGATAGTGCGGAAAATACCGATCTCCAACTTTCTTGTAGATAACCTTTAAATTATGAAAGCAATTTACCTGTTTGTCTAAAGTGGGTATTCTTTCATCTTCGTGAAACGGGCGAAATATGTAATCAATGCTATATTGAATAATCGCATAATCTTTTAGGTTTACAAAGATGGAATTCTTACTACCAAGTACAGGACTGACACGAACTGGTTTTGAGGAAATTTCTGCGATAGAGTCCCCTTCTTCCATATACATATTGACAACCTTAAAGTCATTCCATTCCAGAAACTCATCACTAAAAAAACGGATTGGCCGAT
>JBCBHL010000075.1:294-23375 GCA_038525605.1 Bacteroidota bacterium | reverse complement strand
ATTCTACCGAAGATTCAGTGAAATGTGATTTAAAGTTTGTCTTCTGCTCGAACTTGGATAATATCCATATGCTTAATTCTAAAATGGAGTTCCGTGAATAATCAATAATTATAGAATCACCGCTTTTATTTACGGTCTTTACTAATAATTCCAGTCTTGATTCTTTTGTTTCTTGAAACCACTTAAAATAATCTTTAGCTTCACTTTTGGAAAAATCAGAAAATTCTCTGTTTTGCTTAATTTCTGGAACTTCAATTGCTGGATACATATCTTCTTTTAAACTTAAAAATCAAATTTTCACTTCTAGTCTGTTAATCAAAGCATTAAGATCATAATACTTTTATACATTTTCATTATCTCTTATTGTACTTATCACCAAACAATTTCATTGGTAAGTACAGTATTATCAGGATAATTAAGCAATAGGTTATTTCAAAATCTTAGTATCATTAATCATAGTGTTGAATCAAATTTTGAATTAAGTTCAGTAATTCAAACACCTTTAGACAGCTAGTAAATTTTATTAAATATACCTTAGTTCTGATCTCAGATCAGAACTAAGGTATATTACAAGAATAAAAAGTCAAATCATCTCTCTTATTATTTACAATTATTATTGACGTCCGTTAAAGTTACTATCTTCTTACAAAGAGTAATTCTAAACATCAAAGAAGATAATCAAGACAAAATGAATAATTGTAGTTGAAGCTTAAAAATTAAGATAACTTATTTTGACATCAGTCCTTTATAGTCATTAATTAACCTTTTTCGCTTACATTCAAAAACAGATTTATGGTCTAATAATTGTCGTTTCGATTCCAGCTTTCTTTAACTCATCTAATAAGTTCTTACTAGCCCCCGCTTTACCAGTTACTGGACTTTCGAAAAAATTCCAAACTACCTTTTTAACACCTGAGTTTGGGTTAGCTAGTAACTCCGCATCTTTGGCTATTTGCTGTCTGATATCTTTAGTTAAAGTTGTATAACCAGTCTTTGATTCGTGTGCAACTCCATCAACAAATTGATCAACATATCGTCCTCCATTACCAGCTCTAGTTGCAAAATATTTTTGTGATTGACCACCTAAAGTACTAAGGTAATTTTCACCGACTTTTCCTGTAGAACCAATCCTTGAAAATTCCCCACTCTCTTTTGCAATATCCATCTTAGCTACTTTTTTAGCATCCCCTCCATTCTTTAATGCTGTTTCCACCACTTCATCAGCATATCTAAGCTTTGAAGCACCAGCTGGTACATACGGAATTAGTATTGCTCCAGCATCTGCAGCTAAATCCACAGATGCAGATGAAATCATAGCAGAGTTTCCGGTCGTATATCCATAAGCAATCTTTCCTACGTCCCAGATAACATTTCCGATATCCCAGAAAGTATCTATAGGCCATCTTCCATCTGGATCAATAAATCTAATAGGATTGTTAAAAGTATAATTGTAAGGAGACCACTTTTTCATTGTCTCCGCTAGCGGATCCACACTATGCCATCTGCCAATTGCAGCATCATACCATCTGGCACCATAATCACTCCAGTTCAGACCAAAGTCTTCGTGCAGTTCTTTGCCATTGTACTGATATTGATTGGAAACACCCGACTGCGGCAGATCAAACTTCCATTGTCCTGTAATCGGCATGCCAAATGGATAATAATGGGTTTGCTGAATCAATTCATTACCAGTAGCACCGCCTGGCACTACTGCGATTCTTCCATCTTTGTCCTTGTCGGAAAAGAATACCCTGGCATTTCCTAAATGATCCTTTAAAGCATACTCGTAGGCATAATCATACAATGGATTACCATCCACATCAAAACCTATATTGGTCAGTAAAATGCGTCCTTCTGCATGTTTCACTGATTCGATCAATCCATTGGAATATTCTACTTTTCCTACATAGTCTTTTGTTTGATTGATTCCATTGGCCGCAGTATTCCATTTTTGTAATTTATTGCCTGCTGCATCATAAACAAAGCCCAGTTGCCCAACAAAACTGCCAGCATTCCTAAAGTTCATCTGAGTCGGCAGGTTTAGGTGATTATAAGAAACGGTCATACCTTTGTTGTCATCCTGGACCATATTTGCATTTCCATCATAATCAAATTCGTAGGCAGCATTTGTTCCATCTACAAATCCGAAAGTACTGCTACCAAAATCCCGCACAGCCCGTAATCGGTTACCATCGTAGGTGTAAGCCAAATCATCCATGACACCATTGGTCAACCTGTTACCGGATACTGCTACTGTACCATTCCGCTTCAGACTTTTGATGTTGCCCATCAAATCATAGGAGATGCCACTCACAGAATAATAGCCCTGGTTCTGGAAGCCAGGAGATCCAATTGGAGACCTTTCTACATATTCGCTGTAATTGGCGCTTTTCAGTCTATTCAAATCATCGTACTGATAAGAATACATAGAACGATAATCATGCGGAGCAGTCAACCATTCCAGCTTCCTGATGTTACCCCCAAAATCATAATCAAAGTTCATGGAGAATAAATCCTGATTGTCCTCTACCGCAACTGGATTAAAAGGAGGTTCTTCGCCTGGTAACAACGGACGGACAGGATACAGGTCATTAATTCTCACTAACCAACCTTTGATATTGTAGTGATAATCTACAGACTGCAGATAGGTATCTCCGTCATTCGTTGAATGCAGATTCTTTTCCTTCAATCGTCCTAAAAGATCATATCGATGGTCTGCCAGCAATACTTTATCCTGATCATTAATTTTATGCTTTACCTGTAGTAGTCGGTCCGCATGATCATAGCTTAAAAACTCTTCTATTTTGACCTGATTTGCATTGACTTTTCCTGGCTTGCTGGTATGGAGATGAAGAGACTTCACTACACTTCCAACAAAATCATGCGCAAAATAAGATCGCTCCTCTCCTGACAAATTATTGTCAGATCTGCTTTGGATAATACGTCCCCTTTCATCATAGAAAATCGATTGATTCAGGTATTTACCGTTACCATCTAATACCAATGTTTTACTTCCTGTTTGTTGACCAGCTAAGCGATCAAAAAACACATTAGCATAACCGGTCTGAACAATGAAATTATTTTGTGAGTCAATCTGACCATCTCGGTCAAAATCGTAATCATCATAATATTGTACAGTCAAGACAGGGTCATTTGTAGAAAGTACAGGTATTGTATTACTATAACCTATATTGCCGGGCGATTTGGTTTCAAATACCACGGTTTGCTGATCATAGTATGCTTGTAAATCGTTTCGATTGAGGCTACTACTATACAAGGCGGTAAGAATCGATCGACCATACTGATCATACTTACTGATGGTCCATTCCCCTTTCAATCGTTGATTATTGTCCTGAGTAGCCACAATTCTATCCAAATGATCATATACATACCAGTGTCTTACTAAATCTGGCAACTCTTTTTCAATCAGTCTTTGGTGGTCATCATACGCATACTCATAGTGAAATTTACCTCCCTGCTGATAATTGTAGTTACCGCTTTGTTTCATATCAGCAACTTTAGTGGGTGGTAGCACTGCCTTAACCGTTCCAAAATCATTGTACAATATGTATGTTTCTACCCAATCATTATCCAGTTGCTGCTTAGTCATGACCACACTGTCAAGTTTATCAGTATAAGTTATCGAAATGCGTCCTTTTGGATCAGTAGTGATCACTTTCATCAAAGTATGAGGAGCATAATATTGCGAGTTGACTGATTGATCATCCAGATACAATACTTCATTTGCGTCATTTAATGCATAGGTAGTCTGAGTGGTATGACCACTACCAATTTGCCAGTTATCTCCAGGTGAAGATTGTTCTTTTGGACGGTTCAGTGGAGAAGCTTCGAAAATTGTCTCAGCAAATGGATAGGAAGACTGGCTTTCAGGCGCAATGACGCTGTTATAAAACTGTAGTTGTCTTGTAATAGGCCCAATATTGAAAGAACCATTGTTGTTATTGCTATTTACAAAAGGCAGGTAGGCTTTAGGCTGACGACCAAAGTGATCATACTCCATAAAGGTGACCATATCCCGTTCATTTGGTGATAAGCCTTTCACCACGCTTTGAATAGGTCTGCCTAAGCCGTCCAGGTAATCATAAGATTCTGTCAATTCTGCATTCGATAACCCATTCAATGCTGAAAGAGTAAATTTACCAGCAACACGTGGCACTTGCGATTTCACATGATTCTCAACATTGCTATTTCCTTTATAGTAATAGCTATTTGCCCCAATGATGTTACCTTCAAAATCACTAATATGGGATAGTCTCTGAAAATTATCATAGTAATAGCTTGTATGAATGCGATTCGTATTTTCCATTGCAATTGGCTGCATAGTTGCCCATTCATAATCATAGGTTTCAACAAAGGCATCACTCGGATGAAAGCGCATCGCATCGATCTGCAGGTTAGATTTTGATTCGTTCCAAACGTAGGCGTGTATCAGTAATTTTTCATTCGGACTGATTTGACTGGTCTGACGGATCGCCGCCAGATCCAATTCAACAGAGACCAATTGCCAATCACCATTGGTGTTAGAAAAAGATGCTTGCTGATAACTTGGTGTACTGTTCCATGTAGGATAAGTATCGGAGTCACTGAGTTTTGATGTCCGAAGTACCAGGTACCCGTTTCCATTGGTCTTTACCCACGCAGAGAAAGTATATGTTTTTTGCTGTCCTTCAACAATGAAGTCATTTCCGGTTGGAAACTCCTCAGTCGTTTGTAAAGCCTGATGGCCAATCCTTCCTGATGTATAAGGCAACAGGGTATTGGCATACCAACTGGAAGTTTCACCATTTTCATAGCTAACATAGCCAATCTCGCTGGGATGCGCGTTGACAGCCTTCATCACAGGGACTTGATCGTCATAACCCCATAAGAAACTACTCATGATGTCCTTGTCTCTCTGAAATCCTAAAGGACGACCCTTGTCATTGTACCCCATGAAGTCACCATAGTACTTGTACAAATTAGAATCAAAAGAAAAACCTGTGTTGTTATCAACGGTTGTTTCTACAAAACTTGAGCGATCAACAGGTAAAGCCAATTCAGTACGATAGATCGCTTTTGCTGATACTCTATTGGCATTGTTAGCATCTATTTCAAAAGTAGTCACAATCCCTCCTAATAACTGCTCTGGCTGTCCAGGTCGCTTTTGATACTTGGTTCGTTCAACTGGTACATCATGCTGATGCAATAGTTTCAATTGATTAATGGCCAATGCAGCGGGATCTGTTGGAGCAGGGTTTGAATACCGATTGTAATCCGTTGGATATTTCAATTCAGTCGCATATACCGTGCCATCACTGTTGGTTGTCTCAGTTCGCCTGAGATGTGTGAATACAGGGTCATAACTGTAATTAGTAGTAGATTCTATGTAATTGATCCCATTTTCATCAAACTGACGCACCCTTGATCTGGTAAGTTGCTTGTGCCCCGAGAAAATAGGATAGTAGACATAAGCGAAATCATTGAAGAAGTCCGATTGAAGGTGGTAATCACCGGGATTACTGTTTTGACAAATATTTGGTTGATCGGGATCGAAAGTGTGATTATCGCAATTAACGTAAATAGTTCCCTGACGGGATAAATTGGTATGTTGACCAGGAATTGCATTAAATAGCTTAGTAACGCCAACTTTCATACCGTAGAAAGTATGTAAACCGCCATCATCATTAATCGAATTGACTGAATAGTCGTTGAGTTGCTGACTTACTTTGATGAAGTTGCCGTTCTCATTTTTGTAAGTAATTTGTTCCAGTAAGTTTCCTCCCAACCAGTCGGTTAATGTTAAAGGGACGGAAATATCTAATCCTAAGTTTGCAGTACTATTTTTGAATATTTCAAAATAATTCCAGGTTTTGCCCAGCACACCATTCAGCCCATTCAGCACAGTTACTTCAGCATAGCCAATATGGCCTCCTGAAACGCCATGCAATGGCAATTGACTTTGAGAGAATTTAGTTATTGTTCGCTGTTCACAGGTAACTCTTGTAAGATAGCCTGAATAAGGACTATCACCATATACTTTTAATGTCTGACTGAAACTCAATTGATCGAAATCTAAAGTGCGAATCGCATTTCCGCTAGACAGGGAAGGGTTAGCCAGTCTGTTGTACTGATATTCTTTGACGATGTCTTTGTTAGCATCTAAACCATCGTGGGTGATCATCTTTTTGATACGGACACCTCCGACGGGTTCTCCGTAAATCAAGTTACCTGTTCTGGTTTCATAGTGTAACTGGAAGCTCAGTTGATCATCATGATCACATTGCGTGCTGGAACTTCCGTGCAAAGCAGCTGCAGTTAATCGATATTCGCCCGGAGGGAAATCTCTCAAGGTAAAGTTGAACTGCCTGTTACTATTATTTGAAGGCAAACCAAGAGGCCTGCCCAAATCAATAGTCCCTATGCCATTGTTATCACTGCCAGTGCTATTGATTTTTGGATGAGCCACACTGCTAAAACCTCTCCAGATACCGTTAACTTTTTCCTCTATTTTTAAGTAAGAAACAGTGTCTGAAGGCTGGGCACAACGATGAGTAACATATACGTGTACTTCTACATCTTGCATATAGGTTGTAGTGAAAGAAGGGCTTGTGCGTGTCCTGGCATTTAGGTAAAAGGTGGCAGACGCGCCGCTGATTTGCGACTGCACTTCCTGAATAGGTGTGTTGTAAGCTCTTTCATGGCCTTCATATTCAAAGGCAGTATGTCCACCTGTCGGATAAGTGATTTTTTGCAAAACTCCAGCCTTCGAAAAATTATCATCAGCTGTTCGGTCACCACCACCCTGATAAAACTTCGGTTCGGTTGGCAAGCTGGCAGGAATTAATGATTGGTTTCCAGTCTTTCCATTGTAATACCCCCAGAAATCCCGTGCCTTGGAAAGACGGGGAGGAAGGCTGATGGGTTCATATTCGAATTTATAAGGAGGAATACTTCTGTCATTTCCTGCCCCCACTTCTTTTACCTCTAACAATCTTAGACGATGATAACGGTATGGAGAAGTGCTAAAACTGCTATTGTTGTGAAATCGATTGGATAGCATGTAATCCTGAACTAATTCAAAACGCTTCAAATACCCCGGAAGACCTCGACCATATTTCTCTATTGCTTCAAGCCGAATACCACCTCTGGAAACATCCAGTCTGGACGTATTAGATTTAAATTTAATTTTCTCATGTATTCCAACTATTTCTGTGAGATGAATGCCATCAACCTGAAGTGTATTAATGCAATTTGAATGCACTGGAGCAACTGAAGAGCAACCAACACCTACGACCGTAGCACCTTGTAATCTGGAAATCTCCCTAACATCAGTTGTAGCGTAAGACTCAGAAATACCAGCTTCATATTCAAGAACGTGCCTTTCGTAAGCCAGATTGAGACTATCGTTTCCGTCAGGGCTTTCCACTTTCGTCAAAAACCAACTGGTGATGACCGGTTGATCGTAGTTTCTGGAACAGTTTGTTCCACTATTACTGGATTGGCTTCTTTCAACAGCTTCAACGTTGTTAATATCCATTCCACCAAAAGTATATTTCACTCCATTTGGCAGGGTTAAGATAAATCCTTCTAAAGTTCCCCCTGCCGCACCGGCAGATCGAACGAGTTCAATTTTGATATCCTGATGCGGAACAAGTCGAGGCATCAAATTAAAGGGTGCAGTCTGTTCTCTTTCAATAAAAAACCGGCCACTATATCCGCCTATGTTGAAGTTGAACTGATCCGGCTCGCCATCCCGATCTCCATCTGCTGAAGCACGTAAATGTGAGTAAAATGCCTGAGCATCCATTGCGCCAGTATAATCGGTTGGATTTGAAAAACCACCCGCCAGGTAGTCATCCGGGACACCATGCGTCCAGTAGCCTCTGGTATGGTCGTCCTCCAAACCATTAACAGTACGGGTAATAACTCCTCCTGCATTCAGACTCCAACCCAAACCAACCCAGGAAGAGACTGCATCTACCTGATGACCTCCTCCCATATAGCTTAAGGAAATGGGTATTGATAAAGTCCCTTCCTTGATTTCGCAGAGAGGAACAGAGACATTAGGAATACCAGTATGTAGACTAATTGGAATTTCTCCGTAAGTTGCCAGTGCAGCAGCTGTTGGGGC
This sequence comes from Bacteroidota bacterium, assembly GCA_038525605.1. Lineage (GTDB taxonomy): Bacteria > Bacteroidota > Bacteroidia > Cytophagales > Cyclobacteriaceae > JANSWY01. The sequence goes on along the minus strand of JBCBHL010000075.1, from coordinate 15,244 downwards.
GGGTGGCAAAACGTCTCCAGTTGGATTCAAAGAGCTAGAAAATGGATGTTGGGCAGAAAGTAGAGACGGGACTGCCAATCCAAATAGAAGTAGGGATAATAAACGAATGAATTTATTCATAACTTATGTGATTTAGATAATTGAAAAGATGAATGTTTGTCACATCAGAATTCCGCTGATGGGCACTTGCTTCCGATGAAGGGCCTGGGCTGACGCTTTGAGCGATGGCTTGCGCACTGGCCAACAGATAGAGTATCAGCATGAGTGATGCACTAAGGCCGTTGTATGATAGTTGGAAAAGTTTACTCACGTAAGTGGGTAAATACCTCTTCCCAGGTTTTCTAATTTTCATAATAGCTTTGTTTTATTTTGAAATTATATTGTTGATCAGGCCACCAAAATGGCAGACTTCACAACAAATGAAGATTAACCTGGGGATTCAATTGAAGCTGGATTAGAAGGTGCTAAGCCTAATTGATTATTCGATACAAACCGATCAGAAACTGCTAATGCAATGTCATTGAATTAAGCTCCGTCGGTTTCTCGGACGGGACTTCAGACTCAACCAGTGTCTCCGATGGGACTCCGATGGAAAAAGTTTATTATACATCCTGGTTAGTTGCCAGAGATACTGATAGGGATGACATAGAGAATTAATTTTGATGAAACCGAACCTCGAGGAATTCTTTAAATCAAATAATGATATCTTCCTGGTTCAGATTGAGGGAGTTACAAATACTGGAAAGTTTTTTGAGGCATTTACATTTTTTGTTTCGGGCAGATTGCTCATTTTTTAAACCAAATGCTTTCGTAATAGCTGTCATGTTACAGTCGTCGTAGTAAAAAGAAATCAGAATTTTCTGGCAATCAGGAGTGAGGTGTTCAATTAAATGACTCAGTGGATATTTTGATGATTTCGATTCGGAAATGGTAAATGGTTGTTCGCTTGTTTCAGTAGCCGGTGAACTTATAAACTTTGCTTTTTTTATTTTTCTCTGGTGGTTACACCAGATATTCCTGGACAACACTTTCATGTAATTGGAGATAGAAGTCTCTTCTCTGAATGTTCCGTTTGTTACCTGTTGATACAGAGTGGATAAAGCATCCTGAAAAATGTCCTGCAGATATTCATAAGTCAGTCCGCTTTTTCGATAATATTCATATAACCTGGGTAATTCCTGCTGATAGATCAATTGCAAAGCTTCATTTTCAGCCCTTTTGTTACCTGATTTAATTTTTGATAATAGATTTTTATTCGAAAAGTGATTCATCGGTTCCTTCAACTATGTGAAAGTTTGAAAGCAGTCTGATGAGCGAATATGGATAGTCATATTAACGAGACTGATGCTTTATCAACTGCGTGAAGTGGTAAATTAAATGACCAGTTTGATGTAAAGGCTTCTGTATTAGAATGTGCTGGTACAGATTTAGTATCCGTTGGGTTTTACACAGAATATGATTAGCTGATAGAAGATTTTGAATCTACAATTACTCAGCGTTCAATTTCAAAGTACTTATCAGGGTGCAGATAAAACCTGCATTCCTGAACTGATTGCTCATCGCCATTTGAATGATTTGTTGTCGATAGCCCTCATAGTGCATAATATTCCGTCCAGATGGTCGTATTCGTGTTGTAACAGCTCCGATAAATCATCGGACAATGACCTTTCCTGCCTTTCCCAGTTTTCATCCAGATATCTGATGGTGAGATGCTTGTGACGTTTAACCTTTACCAGCAGATGCGGAAAACTCATACAATCATCCCAAAGCTCAAACTTTTCTGCACTCAAATCTGTCAATTCAGGATTGATAAAGACCGTTGGCAGATCGACATTCATGTAAATAAGTCTTTTCATAATACCAAGCTGTGGAGCAGCAATAGCTCGCCCAAAATGGTACTTTGCTCTGATTTCCTCCATCACATGATGAAGATTTTGTACCCAGCCGGAAATCAGCGATTTTTCAGATTCCAGTACGGGCACGCATCTTTCATATAATCTTGGATCGCCAAGTAAAAGGAGGTCTTTCAAAGTTTTCATTATTTACTTTTTAGAAGTCAATCTTTATTCCATAGTCACTTCGTATATGTCACTTTAGCAGGATTAGTTTGCTAAGTTTTGATACTCAGTAATGTAATTCTGAAGACATATTCATGATGATTTTCAAATGACTGAACCAACCATTTTCGAAATCGGGGAGTTCAGGCAAGTAACGCTAATTTAAAACGCACCTTACAATAATAGTAACAAACACAGATCAAGCTATGGAAAAAACTGATTCAATCCAGGAAAAATGGATGAAAGAATTCACCACTACGGCGGATAGGTATCACAACATTGTCATATGGGTGGCAGTGATTTTCAATATTTTATTTTTCATCACCGATTACATCAACGTTGAAGAGCACTGGAAAACCTTTTTTATAGTCAGAATAACAGTTTCAGCGATTACGGCTATGGCGATGTTGCTGAGGCATCAACTAAAAATCACTACTGCTCAGGTAGTATTTGTGCCTTTTTTGCTAATCTCCATTCAAAATGCTTTTATGTGGAGTCTGATGGATGCCGAACACCTGCAAAAGCACACATTGGCTTACATGGCATTGTTTATTGGCGCAGGCATGCTGATTCTTTGGACGATGCGATATTCTATCATCATCGTTGTATTATCGATCGTTGCAAATATTGGCTTTTTCCTGGTCAATAGTGAGCTGAATCTGGAGCAGATCATGGTCAATGGTGGTCTGCTCACAGCTTCTGTAGCGATTTTTTCTATTTTACTGATTCAAACCCGCTATAACCTGACCAAACGGGAAATAATCGCCCGTACCAGCCTGGAAGCTACCAATGTGGTTTTGAACGAACAAAAGGAGATCATTGAAGAAAACAATAAAAGTATTACTGATAGTATTAAATATGCCAAAAGAATTCAGGATGCTATTCTACCTGATGAAGCCTTGTTGAAAAAGCATTTAAAAGATCACTTTGTATATTTTAAACCAAAGGATATCGTTAGTGGGGATTTTTACTGGTTTAGCAGACGTGAATCCACCAACACGACGATTATTGCTGCCGTGGATTGTACAGGACACGGGGTACCAGGTGCTTTTATGAGTATGATTGGCAATACGCTGCTCAACGAGATTGCATTGAATGAAGAAATTGATACCCCTGCAAAAATGCTTTTTGAGTTAAGAAAGGCCGTTATTGAGGCATTACAACAAAGTGGACAGGGAGATAATAAAGAGGGAATGGATATTGCACTTTGTATGATCGACCATGATGCTCAGAAAATTCAGTATGCCGGAGCTTACAACGGGCTTTATATCATGAAAGGCGATGAACTGATTACAGCCAAAGCAGACAGGATGCCCATAGGCTCTTATCATGACAGGGACGAAGTACCATTTACCAACCACGAATTTGAAATTGAAGACGGTGACAGGTTTTATATCTTCTCAGATGGTTTCATCGATCAGTTCGGTGGTGCCGATGAGAAAAAATTCTCAGCAAAGAAATTCAAAGCGTTGGTATCGAAAATGAGTGCCTATCCGATGGAGAAACAAAACGCTATTCTGGAGAAAACGATGGAACAGTGGAAAAAAGAAACTGATCAACTTGATGATATGCTGATCATTGGTTTTGAGGTGATATGAGTGAAGTGGTGTTATCAATGCCGATGCAATTGTAAATAGCAGTGCATCGGCTATTTTATTTTAAACGCCTTTAAGAAACTTTTTCATAGCATTCCAGTAAGCGTCACTGTCTTCAAATTTTTCCCAAAGGGCCCTTGATCCGTGATTTCCTTTGGTATCAGGAAGAAAATAGACTTTTTGATCGCCTTTGATTACTTCATGAATATTCCACCAGCTATTTTTTTCAGAAGCTGCTGAAGTAATAAAGGAAGGAATACGAATGTTGGATGCGCTACTGCTGATGAAATCTTTTTTACCAAAATACTCTCCGGGAGAGAATGAAAGTACAGCATCTGCCTGATCAGGATAATCGCCTGCATATTTCAATACCAGTGCTGAAGAGTAGGAGCTCCCCCAGATAATGAGTTGCGATGGTTTATACTGCTTTTTGGCATATGCAACAGTTGCCACGATATCCTGGAAAGCATCGCTGTAGTTTGTCTCCTTACCGTCGGCTTTAGCGCGTTTGTTAGTTTCGTTAGTGATGCCGTTGACCTGTCCTCCGGAACGCTGGTCGACAGCCAAACAATTATATCCCAGTTGATTGAGTTTTGGTGCGATTTCCTTGTATTCGCCTCTGCTCCAACCTGCCTGATGAAATAGCAGGATCAATTTTGAAGATCCTTCTGAAGGATAATAATCAGCAGTGATGACGAGACCATCCTCTGATGGAAACTCAATGGTTTCCTGTGCGAATGCATAACAGGTTAGCAAAGTGAAAAACAGGGAGTAGATCAGTTTCATAAAAGTACATTTTAGTTTGTAAAAAATATTGTGATAAATGTTTAAGATTCCACTTTTTAGTAACAAAAGCTTTGAAAAAGCAATTGTCATAGAAGTTATTGAATGGCAACAGTATTAGTAGCTTGAAAAGTTCAAATTGTGCCTTAATTGCTCTGAATTGAACGTCTGCTATTACTGTTGTGATTATTTTCAAACTATTTTTTATTTTTTTCTAATAATTCTTGAATATTAAGATACCATTTTTATCTTTGCAGTCCGTTTAAATAAATAGACGGAAGTTCTTTTAAAAAGCGAAAGTAGCTCAGCTGGTAGAGCACGACCTTGCCAAGGTCGGGGTCGCGGGTTCGAATCCCGTCTTTCGCTCAGAATTTTAGTCCGCCCGCTGGCGGTTTATTTTTTTAAGACGGTTTTTACCAGATCGTTCTTAAATGTTGCCGAGGTGGTGGAATTGGTAGACACGTCAGACTTAAAATCTGATGTCCTTTAGGACGTGCGGGTTCAAGTCCCGCCCTTGGTACTCTGAAAAGCTTAGTTTAACGACTAGGCTTTTTTCGTTTTAGACCTTTCTAAGAATATTTCCTTTCCTTGTGTAGACTTAAAATCTGTTGCCCGCCAGCTGGCGGGCGTGAGGGCTCAAGGCGGACGGCTAGTCTCCCGCCCTTGGTACTTATAGACCCTGACAATAGCTGTTGGAGTTTTTTATGTTATTGTCACAGTATTTATCACGGAATCTGGATCAGTCCAGAATTCTGTGGAGTATATGGTTAAAATACAACTTTTAAGATTTACATTATCCTTCAACGACTGTGCGCTTAAATTTAAGTCATACCTCAACAAAATTTTGTCACTTTTCCATTGATGAAAAGTGACCGCCAGGCGGCCTTGCAAAAATCTAGTGCTGCATACATTATTAACGCTTTTTTAGCCGGGCGCCGGGCGCTAAAAATCAGGAAATAAAAGGAACTCGCTGAATAGATTCGACTATAAATTTTTCATTATCTAAAAGCTCAAACAGCGGGGCTGCCCCAGCCTTTTCTTTCTAATCTGATTTTAGCGCCAAAAAAACTAAAATGTATGAGGCACATCCTTAGTTAAATTATAATTCCCCACAGCTTTTTCGCTTGATCTTGGAATCTTACCGTTTGGATTACCTTGATCCTTCCCTTTCCTATTTCCTGAATCCAGTCTACGTCTCTCAATAAGGACGTTGATGGAATTTTGATGGTAAAGCTTTCCCCTTTTTTCATGTCTCTTGAAGAGGACGTTGAATGAAGAAAGCAGGCATTAAATTTTCCGGACCCTGGTCCTCCGTATCGGGATGAAAATTTTGAAAAAAAATTGTCACAAAACTCTTAGTTGTGGCACTATCAATCAGGAATTACCAAACATGTTTTTAACATTCTATATCAAATTTTTTAAAACTGTAAAACAAATGAACAATTTAAAAATTACGCTATTCGCAATCACTGCAATATTATTTTCATGTAATAACAATGAAGAAAAAGAATTAAGCCCTGAGTTAGAGTCCAGCCAAATATCAACCGAAAACCCTGAGCTTGCTTTCCCCGGTAAGTCCGGAGAAGTTCGCAAAATTGATTTAGATGGAGCACCTAGTTTTTACTATACCGATTATGACGGTGACAATGTAATAGAAGGCGATATACTGCTGACAGAAGAGCAGCTAACTCGTGTGAGAGAGAATGCAACTAATGGCAGATCTGAGGCTAGTATCACTTCTAACCTGGCGCTTCGATGGGATGGAGGTGTCGTATTTTTCCAAATTGCTAACGAAGCTGTTCGAACCCGTGCAGAAGCAGCAATGCAGCAGGTTTCTGCTGCTACAAGCGTGACCTTTATTCCGAGAACTACGCAGAGCGATTACATCCGGTTTGTGGAGGGTGCAGGTTGTTCTTCTTTTATCGGAAGAATCGGTGGTGCACAAAACATTACATTAGCTCCTGGCTGTACGGTCGGTAATACCGTTCATGAAATCTGTCATGCATTGGGTGTTTTTCATGAGCAAACCAGGCCTGATCGCGATAATTTTGTTAGGATTCATTTTGAAAACATCCAGAGTGGAGCAGAGATAAATTTTCGACTTAGAGGAGATGAGCAAGCGGTCGGCCCGTTCGATTTTGGCTCAATAATGATGTATGGTCCCAGATTTTTCTCACGAAACGGTTTACCTACTATTACAACAGTGGCAGGTAATACGTACAACATTCAGCGAAATGCTTTATCAGCTGGTGATATTGCTGGCATAACAAGAATGTATCCGGACTACGTTTACAATACTGGAGGAGAAGCCCGAAATGGCAGATGGAATTATAATGGTTATCAGTTTATGGTTGGAGACGTCAACGGAGATAATGATACCGACATCATTGCTGTGAATAAAAGTGATGAACGCTTTGTGGTTTGGCAATCAAACGGCACTAACTATCCCTCAGATTATGAGGCAAGAAATGGCAGATGGAACTACTCCGGTTATGAATTCTTAACAGGAGATGTCAATGGTGACAATGATTCAGATATCATCGCAGTGAACAAGAGTGACGAGCGTTTTGTAGTTTGGCAGTCCAACGGAACTAATTACCCTTCCGATTATGAGGCCCGAAATGGTAGATGGAATTATTCAGGCTCTGTATTCCTGACAGGAGATGTAAATGGTGATGGAAAAGACGACCTGATTGCAATCGATAAAAGCGATGAGCGTTTCGTGGTTTGGCAATCCGATGGAACAAACTACCCTTCCGACTATGAAGCCCGCAACGGTAGATGGAATTACTCAAGCTATGAATTCCACACAGGTGATGTAAATGGTGACGGAAAAGACGATATCATTGCTATTCACAAAAGAGACGAGCGATTTGTCGTTTGGTTATCAGATGGTCGAAATTATCCGTCTGACTATGAAGCCCGAAACGGACGATGGAACTACTCATCCAGTGATTTCCATGTAGAAGACATCAATGGAGATGGCAGAGATGATATCATTGCTGTTAATAAGAGTCAGGAGCGATTTGTTGCCTGGAATTCAGATGGCAGAAACTATCCATCAGACTATGAGGCTTTCAATGGCATTTGGAATTACAACAACTATGGATTTCATGTAGGTCGTGTCAACAATGACGATAAAGCTGACGTAATAGCAATCTTACCATCAGATGAGAGGTTTGTTCGCTGGTTACGTGAGTAAATTATCAGTCGCTTCAAAAATATTTAACTAACGGTAATTCTGAAAAATAGCAGAGGCTGCCTTTTATATTTGAAGTACTCAAATATGAGGGGCAGCTTTAGTCATTTATATGCCTTTCGAATTGAAGGATGCCTGTGTCACGAAGAAGGTATTTAAAAATTTAAACCCCTTCCTATATCCCGTCTGTACCGTAAAAACCTAGAGCTTCCCATGGTAAAAATACCCAAGCTTGGTTATTGACTTCAGATTGGCCTCTTAGTAATTTTCAAAATACTAAAACTGATGTCGATATGAATGTAATTTTTAGACTGATCTTTGTTGCTTTTAGCTCTATGGTTATGAGTAGCGTTCCTTCTTTTTCTCAGACGATAGAAATAGAGTTACCAAATGAAGTAAATAAACTTGAAGGTATATTCGAGTTTAAACACTCGATACCTAACTCTTATTTAATACAACTGGAATCTGTTGGAGGTTCTGCTGAAGGTATTGTCAGAGGCTATAAAGTGAGGGTGTTGTATGAGGAAAATGGAGAGGTTTACTTTAAATATTTAAAGTGGAATGCCAGTGCTCCGGATAAGGCTACCTATGAAAACAAAGTATTTAAGATGAAAAGAGGAGATTTTGAAAAACTAACTCGAAAGTTATATAGTAGGGGGAAGGGTTTTTCAACTGGTGCTTATACTGTTCCGTTTAGATTAAGATGGGCCCAAGGTAATCAAAAGTTTGATTTTGAATCAAGCCTCTCTCTTCAGGGAAATATCGTATACGGAATTGGTACAAGATATAAAGAAGACTCCTATTTAAATCTGTCATTAGGCTTTGGTTTAACAGGAGTACAACTAAACCCCGAGAATACAACTTTACGCTCCACCGGAGACCCTCTTTCAGAGGTGAGAACTGCAACTGCCTTTACTACCTCCTTTGGAATTGTGCTCACGCCGTCACCTGTCGCTAATATTGGCGTTTTTATTGGATGGGATAATCTCGGTAGAGCTGATAATGATCTGAACTGGATATATGAAGGGAATACCTGGGTAGGTATAGGTGTTAATATTCGTTTTAACGCAACTAAAAATAGTAATGAACCAACGAGTGGTAATTTAGAAAACGGTAGCTGAATTTGTACTTGATACAAATAATGCTATTTCCTTTTCCAATGTCTCTCCAAAAAAGATGATCAAACATCAATTTTGTATGAAACGCATGTGTTAAGGATAGGAGTGGCAGCTACTGATGAGCTGCAAGCCATCAGTACTATAACGGATAGCCTGACCCTGATCGGAGCTTTGCGGAGTATCAGGGTAACACCCTAAGCTGATAAATGACACATTTAAACATTTCTCACAGAGGAAGTTGAAAAGATGACGCCTTATCTATCATCTTTATCCTTACCTTCCTTCACCACTTTTATCTCTACCCTTCGGTTCTCCGAGCGGCCCTGTTCTGTGTCGTTGCGGGCAATCGGTTCAGATTCACCCTTGCCGATAACTTCCATGTGGTCGGTGTCAAATCCATGATTTTTCAAATAGGTTTTTACAGTGTTTGCCCTGTTGAGCGACAGCTGATAGTTATCGTCTTCACTACCCACATCATCGGTATGACCGTAAATGATGATTTTATAATTGGACATATTTTTTAGTTCTCCTTTTACATAGTCGATATAGGCCTGAGAGGTTTCTGTCAATTGGTAGCTGCCAAACTCAAAAGTCAGCAGGTACAACTTATCCATTTCAAAGCTGAAATCATGATGATCATCTTTCTCATCTTTCGTCTCGATATTTGGGTTATCTGTGACTTCCTCAGTCGGATTTTCTTCTGTTACTTCTTCAGTCGTTTCATCCTTGTTCGGTGTCCTGTTGGCGGTAGATTTACCTCTCACAGGTGGGGGAACAGGCCTTCTGTTACGATTGGATTTTCTCTTCCTTTTCTTATTGCGCTTTCTTTTCTTAAACCGGATTTCAGGTGAAGCGAATTCATAACTTAACGAGACTTCTGTGCCGTTGTTGATCGGATTGCTGCCTCTGTAAAAATCGTGACTCAGTCCAATAGTCAGCGCTTCTTTTCTCACCTGCATGGCAAAAGAGGCATAACCTATCGTATGATATCTGGCAATGAAACTCAACTCATCGTGCCAAAAGCGGTTTTTCTGCGACCAGTTGACCAGGTGATCAAATACTGCACCGACGATGAGCGAATTGTCAGTATTAATTCTATTAAAATATACTTCTCCTCCCACGTAGTTGTTTCTGCCAACCGCTACTTTACGGGTTACATTTGCGATTAAAGAAGCAGGCGTAGCATCCACATCGCTATCGATAGCCTGCAGGTTGAAATCTCGAACCGAAACGCCGATATCCAAAACAGGAAACTCATCTTTATTCACTTTTTGAAAGGCCAAACCCATATGTAATCTCGACTCTGACTGGGTGAAGTCGTTCATCAGTTCGCCATTTTGAATTGCCTGATTAAAACCCCTGCCCGGCACAAACTGACTGGAGGTCGTAAGCCCGGAAAGATCTACTGTCGATTTACTTCTGTGATAACCAACTCCCAGCGAAAGCTTAGAAAATTTTGTTAAATCGGCGGCTCTGGCAACATTAACAGCTAACTCATTGGTAGTAAATAAGTTGAAGTTGTTTGACTGATCATTGACATAGGAGATACTGATTCCTGTGGTTCTGTCAGCGTCGGAAAAGTTGGCCGACAGGTAATTGGTTGTCAATCTGTCGCTGGAAAGGAATGTTTGTCTTCTGTGAAGCAGCTTAAAAGATGACATACCGGCAAAGCTGATAGTCGCGGGATTCACCCGCTCGTTGGTAAAATAGTTTTGTGTGAATTGTGTGAGCTGGCCAAACGTAACATTTGACCAGCCGATACACATAATTACTATGAGGACAAGGAGATGCGTTGATTTCTTCATGCTTATCTGATCAGATTGATAATTCCTTTTTGTACGCCGTTGATGAGAATAGGCTTGCCTTCAAAAGTGCCCGTTACTTCCCACAGATAGGAACCTGATGGTAAATCTGTTCCGCCATTAGTGCCATCCCAACCACGTTTGATTTCTGCTATCGATTGGGTGTTGAAGACGACGTTTCCGCGCTTGTCAGTGATTTTGAAACGGAAGTTGTTTCCACCATTCAGTTCGTGTATCGTGAAACGGTCGTTTCTGCCGTCATTGTTGGGAGTGAATAGCTCAGCGGCAAATCCTACTTGATTAACATCGATCACTACCGAATCTCTGATGCTACACCCCAAACTATCGGTGATGGATGCGAAATAAGTGACTGATTCATCCGGAGTGGCTACAGGGTTGTGAATTTCAGGGTCATCGAGTCCGTCGGACGGACTCCACAAGTAGTTATATCCTCCTGTTCCATTGATGAAGACAGATTCTCCAGACAGAATCTCAGCAAAGTCGGGTATGATATTAACGATCGGTTTGCTAATGCTATATTCAGCAGTGTCCAGGATGTTGCAGCTTCCAGCATAGCCATCAATCATGATCTGTGTGTTTTCGGTAAGGAGCAAATTGAATTTCTGAATGATGGAATCTGTTCCCGGAAACAGGGCTATTGTTCCTCCCGAATTGTTGATACTCCATTGAATGCTGTCAAAAGGAATGTTGCTATTTGTAATATCAATAGTTACTGGCTCGCCTTCACATCCTGCCAGATCCTCCAGGACGGAGATATTGGCCAGGTCTTCCACGAAAATATTCCAGTATTTATAATCTGTACAGGCAGTGGCATTTTCACTGACCGTGTAGAGAATGTCATTTTCTACCGCGAAGTATTGTAAGGTATCTGTCAGGCCCAGGTAACCTCTGTTGTATGAATACCAGTGGCTTATTTCGCCTTGTGTATTGGTGAAGGACACAAATTCATCCTTACAGACTGTAATATCTTCTGAGGCTATTACATCGCATTTAATGCCACCACCTTCACATAACTGATTACTTCCGTAGTATGAGTTGTCCACGGATTGTATTTTTACTGAGAATTCGCCTGTCGGGAAATCTATAAATTCCCCAAACCTTTGCGTGCCCATATTGCCATGTCTGACTCCACGACGGAAGCCATTGTCAGCATTGAAAAATGCTGCTTTATAATCTTGTGTGGTATCGGCACTGCTGATTTCCAAATCATAGGTAAGGGTTTTTGACAGATCGTCAGAAGCTTCCGGCCAATACAGTGCAATGGCATTATTACCCTGAAATACAATCACAAACTCTGGCGGGAGAGGTGGTTCATTGATGCCTGAAGTATTACTGTAGATTGCTAACGAATCGTTCACCAAATCAAAAGCAGCTATGTCCAGATCTCCATCGGTATCGTAATCACCAAATGCAATATGCTGACTGGCAAGCGAGTCAATTGACACCTTTTCAAATTGTGCCGAATCGGTTTGAAGAAAGTAGTGCATTGTGGAATCTCTTTCCGAATAGATATCAGTCAGTCCGTCAGAGTTGAGGTCCGACATAAAAAGATGGTCAGATGATAGTGTATCCAGTTTTTCCAGCGTTTTCAAATCCAGGTATAGGAAAACTTCTGCCAGCCCATCCGTTTCTTCTGCTGTCAGCACCAGGTCAGGTTGCGTGTTGCCATTCAGATCTCCCCAGTGAGTAGTGCCGACATTACCAAGGAAAGGTAACTTTTTGTCTAATACCACCTGCTTCTCTCTGTTAAATGAATGGATGAAAATGCTATCATTCCCAAAACTGATGATTTTAGGAGTTCCTACTTCTTCAAAAGGTACGATGGTTACTAATTCTGCATCCAGATCGATGGATTGAATATTCCAGTCTTCGTCGTTACTTTGCAAAACAATGATCCGGTCTTCCCCAGCCAGCGTGCCCTTGATCAGCATTTCCTTTTTTCCATTATGAGTAAGGTCTGCGATTTGCAATGTTTCGATGGCGATATCTGTCAGCGTCCACTCTTTCAATTCATATTTCAAAGAATCCTGATGATACCATATTTTCAGCTGATTCCCTTCAAAAGCAACAATGTCAAGACCGAAGGCATTATCCACATCTGCAAAGAGTATGTTGTTTTCCTGAGGCATTACCGAAACAGTATCAGTAGTAATCGATGCAGAAGTACTATCAGGTATGTGGCGGATGATTGTTGAGAAGGCCTCATTGTTATGCTGAATGACGGTCACTATCTCGAGTGAATCATTATTGTCCATATCCAGCCATTGGATGCTGATAATGCTGTCCGGAGCAAAATTTGAACTCAGCGCAGCGTCAAATGTCAGGTCTTTAGATTGGCTGTAGGCTATCTGGAGAGCGCTTATTACAAGCCCAATTGTTAATAGAAGATGTTTCATGATCAGTTAGTTTTTCTTTTAAATTGAATGGCTATTTGTTTCTTAGTTGATAGAGGTGTTTCATTTACCCGAGCGGGATTCCACTTCGGCATATTGCTAATGACCCGGATGGCTTCCGCATCAAACAATTCACCCATAGAAGTTAAAATCGTGGGCTTTTTGATTTCCCCAAGTCTATCCACCACAAAGCTGATTTCGACAACTCCTTCGATGGTATCTGCAGGAGGCGCCAGTGGATAAATTAACGAACTTCTCAGGTAAGCGTACAAGCTGTCGAAACCTACTATCGGTTCGGCATCCTTAAATCTATTGGTAATCACCACCTGATTATCGGTCTCCTGTACTTCCTTATTTTCGGTGGCAGGTTGCTTTGGTTTAGGCTTTTCAGTTGTCTGTGTTGCTATCTCTTTAGCGGACGGAAACTCAATGAAAGCCAGCTCATCGGGGTGATTAATAGTTGAGGTGCTACTGCCAACGCGGGAAACCTGAATGGCAATTTCTGATAAATCAGCTTTTGTCTCCGGTTCTGGCTGGAGAGTATTCAAATAGTAATTTATTGAATACAACAGGCCTACACCGGCAATCGAAAGTGCGATGATCCCTTTTGTCAATAGTGCCGATGCACCGCTACCACCAGCAGGTGCTGTGACCTGCGTGCTTGTAATTGCTTCATTAACTCCTGAGAAATCCATGAATTTGCTGATTTCCTCATCTGAAGGAGGGGAGTAATCCCTGATAATCTTTCTCTTAAAGTCAGTCATTCGTCAACAGGGTTTTTAATTTTTTCACTATTCTGAACGTTTTAACTTTGCTGTGATTTTCACTCATGTTGAGCACATCACCAATCTCCTTGAAGGACATTCCTTCATAAAACCGAAGCTCTATCAGCTCCAGCTCAATAGGTTTCAACAGGTTGAGAATCTCTGGTAATCTGGATTTTACCTTTTCCTTAAAAAGATCAACTTCTATTTCCTGCGAAATGGAGTTTTCCAGTTTATCATCTATTACCAGATATCGGGTTTTTCGTTTGTTAAAATATTGATTGCATTCGTTAACAGCTACCCTGTAAAGCCAGGAAGAATAAGGAATCCCTTTGTATTCAAATTCACTAATCGTTTTGAAAGACTTCACAAATACTGTCGAAGCAATATCAGCCGAATCATCTAGATTTTGAATACGCTTGTGAATAAACCTAAACAGCTGATGATAGTACTTTTTATAAAGCACTTCATATGCCTTTGGGTCCTTCTTAGCTGCCCGGATCGCTTCCTCATCCTGCATAGGTGCTGGTTTGCGATACACTTCCGATGCTTGTGTCTCCCCTGAGTTTGATATGTAATTACTATTTGTCAGTAGCATAAAGTTAACAACTTACATTACTACAATGGCAAACTTTCGATTGGTTACACATTTGCTTAGAAAAAAATCAGAAAACTTTCGATAGGGGTAATGAGGCAGGGTTTTATAGAATGATTATTGACTTTTGCCGTTAGGAATTAATTATTGAATTATTCCAACTTCGCTAAAGCTACGTTAGACAAAGGAACTATACTATATTCTAATCTACAGGCTCTCAGCAACTTCTGATGAAATCTTGTGATAGTAAAAATAAACTTGGGCGCTTACCCGATTTATGTTATAGCGCTTTGCGCCTGATTTGCAGCTTTTTAAAGTCGTAATAGGCGAACTGTTGCATAAATCGGGTAAACCCGCTATCACTACTCGCCGATCCAACCCTCAGGCCCACTCGGGCTCAGACAGGCCGTTCTATCGGGAGCGCAGGCACACCATCAATCTTTATTGAGTCATTGGAGTTGTTAGAATACGCTTCGATCTATGCCGCCTGAGCGGCTTCTTTGGCTTTTTTCGCCAGCTCTTTAGCCTCAGCTTTGTTTTTAGAGTATTTGATGTGATCAGGCACTCCTTTCAAATCCCAAACTAAACCAAACCAGGAGAAGACCTTCAAAATATAAAAGGTG
>JBCBHL010000075.1:0-286 GCA_038525605.1 Bacteroidota bacterium | reverse complement strand
GTTTTTCGATTCGTCGTTGGACTCATATCGTTGTTTTCCAAACTTATGCATGATCGAGTTGATGCTAAATGTACCGTGGTAAAGGATCACTGTACTAAGGAAAAAACCGATAAAAAGTGTTGAAAAGCCAGCAGTCGTAAACATAGTCAGGATGCTTCCGCCATTCACAATTCCTCCCAGTGCCATCACAGCAATTGCCAGAATGAATGGAGGAACAAGGTAGTTTTTGTTAAGCCACACTAATTCAGGGTATTTGGAATAATCCTGAATGATTTTATAGTCCGTT
>JBCBHL010000074.1:0-23670 GCA_038525605.1 Bacteroidota bacterium | reverse complement strand
TCTGCAAGTTTATCCCTCCAATCTTTGACTTGTTGGTACTCCTGTGAAAATGGAATTTCCGACAATTGGATTAACCTGTGCAAAAGATTGATGCTAGTCTGTTCGAATTCTGTCAGCAAAGCATGGAACAATTCGGATTTTTCCAAGAGGTCTTTAGCGACTTTCAGATCAATAGTCGAATCGTCTTGAATAGCTGTTTTCAACTCTAATGCGGCATCCATTCCAGTAAGTTTTCACACTATGAATAAGCACCTGCCTCCGGGCTTTTTTCCTTTTACTAAAATATCGGATTTATAGACAAGTATCAAGTAATCCACAGGTAGCAGATGCTATAATTTGATAAATAAAGGTTATCACGCCTAGTTTATGATGCATATTTTTAATTGATTTATAAATTGAATTTTTAAAATTTAATTCTTAATCATTAGTGTCCGGTTAAAATAAATACCCCAATAAAAATTGGTCTACTGCTATTTAATGAGAAATTTTAGATGTAGTCGCAAAAGTAAGCCCCCTCAACCTTAAGTTTGACTGAATCTCTTAGGTCTGTTCATTTTTGTCTTAGACACAATAACGAACCAAAAAAGTCAAGCCAAAAAAATCACCTCAGCCGGGATTTTTGGCAGGCCAGCCCACCTTTGCGCAGATTTAAAGCCTAAAAGCTACAGCTCATTTCCGAAACGCCATATCAGAACTGTTTTTTACACAGATCTTTCCCGGACAACAATAATTATGAATTCATAATTTCTTAAAACTATAAAGTTTGACAGTTACAACATCGAAAATTTATCAATACAAAACCTAACGTGATAATGTCTTATTACTAAGTTGTGGATATTCGATGGGTGATTTCCTGTAGTCTCAACCAGTTTTGATAGAAGAACGGAATATTGACTACACTTTCCATGTATTGAAAAACGTACATGATCAGGGAAAACAGCATGCCATACTGCACTAGTTGCCCATCTGTCGAAATGAAGATAGAAACGAGCAGGAAGGCGATCAGCACAAGCCAGCTTATCGAAAAATTCACAGCTTCCAGATCGGAGAGTTTTATATTCCATCGCATCATTTGATTCAGGTGATTCTTTAAACTTACTGCATTGTTTTCGGAAACGACCTGTACCTGTTTTTCCTGCTCGTCATTTGCCGCGCTGTTTAAGCGGGAGGTCTTTGCGGAACTGATCCAATAAATCAGTCCTATCAGTATTGTTGACAGGATTGCCCCAACAAAAACATTAATATTGAGAGTTGCAATGATGATGATGACTCCTAGTAAATTGATGAGCGCATTTATAAGTTCCGGTAAAGAAAATTCCAGAAACTCTACCAGTTCTTTGATCATACCAAGCCTGGCGGATTTGGTGGAAATATCATGTTCTTTCTGACTTGAAATTAATTTAGGGCCAATTTCCAAATAGATTTTCGCATAATATCGCGAATCAAAAAACCTCCTGCCAGCACCAATGATCAGTGTGATCAAACCAAGTGCACCCAATTGATAGACACCCTGATATTCCCCATTGACTGATCCATCGATGGCATATCCGATAAACAACGGGAACAATAACGTCAGCAAGGCTTCCATCAGGATCAGCGAGCATGTAAACCCAAATGTAAGCATCTGATTGCGTAAAATATCTTTTAACATCATACTATTGCTTAGGTGTCCGCCCGGGGTGTCCACCCGGGATGTTTTACCAAATAGTTCCATGCTTCTTTGAGACTTTTAGCCTTTCGCAGATCACTGAAAATGTTTACGTATTCGGCAAAATGAACCTTCACAGGATTGATTGTATTGATGGGCTTTGTTAAGCCATAGTTTGGACGGTGTTTTTCTTCCTGGAAAGTTCCAAACATCCGATCCCAAATAGAAAATAACGCACCGAAGTTTTTATCCAGATACAATTTATCAGAACCATGATGCACCCGATGCTGCGAAGGTGTCATGAAGATCTTTTCGAACCATCCCAACTTGCCAATGATTTCCGTATGTAACCAAAACTGATAAGCCAGTACAAAAACGAGGCACAGCAAAACGATGTAAGGATTAAAACCGATGAATATCAGCGGCAAATAGAATATCCAGGTTACGAGGCTGTCGATGAAAGAGACCCGCATGGCCGTGGTGTAATTGTAAATAGGAGAACTATGATGAATGCTGTGGTAGGACCAGAGAATTCTGACTTTATGTTCGATGACATGCTCCCAGTAGTAAAGGAAGTCCAGTAAAACCAAACATAGTAAGGTCGTCCAAATGTTGACAGGGATCTCCCAGGGGATCAGTTCGCTCACCAGTAAAAAGCCACCAAGGAAGACGATGTTGGTACCTTTTTCCAATAGCTGAGCAACCAGAAATACCGAAAAGCTCGCCCACATTTCACCAAGCCGCCATTTGGTTATTTTCTTTTTGTACAATTCGTGGAAGAACTCCACGATGGCTAATCCAACTGAGAATACAAAAATCCCGAAAATAATCAGGTTGAAGTATTCTTCTATTACTACAACTACTTCTTTCATAATACTTTATTTTGAGTTTGACACTATACTTATTCCTTGAGGCCAAACTTCGGAGTATTTATGCGGGATTATGTGTCCGTTTTGGACAACTTAGGTAATTGCAATGTAAATCTCAGTAATTAAGGAGTCTTCGGGTTGGTCTTCATCGAAATTTGGATAGAACTCCAATATAGGCGCATCTGTCAATTCGTGCCCAACATCCAGCATCCAAAAGGCATAGATTTTCTGGTAAAAATCTGCAGAACTCTGTGGCGAACCCTGGTGTGTGAATTTGGCATATTTTTGTCTTTTATGGGATTTGACTCTGTAAAGATCGGGAGGTTCAAAGTCTAAAGGTTTTTCCAAAATCAGTGCGTGACGGTACCGAGAGTTCAATTGATCGCTGAAATCGTCATCATCTATGATTTCTGTCATTAAGATGGAATTCTGATTGAGAAGACCTTTGCTGTCAATAAATTCTAAAAAAGTGTGCCAATGTTTATTGATGGTTTCCAGGTCCTGATAATTGCCACGACACTCCAGAAACAGGTATTCGAAAGTCGGTAAATATTCAATTTCGAAATGGAGCTTTTGTCTGTCTGATTTTCTTTGCTGGTCTAAAGTATTTTGTATTTCTACCCTAGTGGATTCGGAGTTGTTTCTGTAGTCTTTTGGAGAACACTGATATTTCTTGCGAAAAGCTTTACTGAAGGCGGATCGGTCTTCGAACCCTACGTGATAGGCAATTTGGGAGATGCCCATGTCAGAGTATTTGAGGAATTGTGCTGCTTTTTCGAGTCTTAGTCGTTTGATGTATTTGCCAATTGTCTCCTCGTGGATTGCTTCGAATATGCGATTGATGTTGCGATAGGAATAATGACAGATTTCTTCTACTTTTTCAATATTGACCTCTTCGTTCAAATGCTCATCGAGGTAGGCAAGTAGTTTTTTGTAGCGAGTGAGTTGCGGGTTGTTTTCTGGATTTTTCAACTTTAAGAGTACTTTTTGGTAAATTTACACCCCTAATTTATCTGCTAAATCGCAATATTTCTCAAGATATTCTGGTTCGGATCTATGGGCAGGTAATCCAACTGAATCAAATTCATCCTTTCCATTTTTTCTTTTAACTCCCATGAAAGACAAGGCCTGATTAATTGTACTTATTCCATTATCTGCTATAGTTTGTTTTTTATAGACATTTGCATATTGCTGTCCAATTCCACCAAAGTAATCCGTTAATATAATGGAGTAAATAGTTTCTTGATCATTAGAAATTATTGACATTAATTCGCTCAATGTCAACTCACAAGGATATAGTGCATATTCAACTCCATTGATGTCCAATAACTCTGTAATTCCAAGCTTAGCTTGCCAATAAGCTGAGAAGTAATGATTGATATGAAACAAGGTTAAGTTGAAACCAAGATCAATTCCTTTTAAATCAAATTCTGCGGAAGTAGACTCATCGTACTTACCTTGAAGGATTATAGCGGATATGTTATGCCCCATTTGGTTCAGTTACTATGGTTGTCACGTTTCATGTAATCATCAAAATTCTCGATATAGTCATCAAGATTCTCTTCAAGCATTTTTCGATACTCGTTGACAAAATAATCAAGTGTCTCTTTTTTTGATGAGCCCATTTCAGTTCCGTTATCCCATCCACATGCACTCACCCACGCATTAAATCTGGCAACACTATACATCATCGAGGCACAAACTTTTCCTATAGATTCATGCTCAAGTTGTTTATTTGAAAGGTTTAAATGTTCATCTGCTCTGTTATAAAAGCTATCATCTGCTTTTTCCATATGCTCTTTTGTAAAGCGCACTTCCTGACTAAATAAGGTAAGTTGAAAGGAGTGCGGGGTAGGTCTTTATTAAACTCTGGTCAATGTAAAGGATAACTGTTTTTTTTGCAAACTGGTCTGGCAGATAGGGAATCCGTTAAGCTTATATGCTATATCCTGATGTACAAAAACTTTTGATCAGTAAACATCGAAAATACAAAATGTAACTTGAGTCAACTGCCTATATGAGAATGCTTCTCGACAATATTCTTTTGAAGCGTGTCTACTGCTTTTTAATTGTTTTCCAGGCTAATCTTTTTTAATTCATTATTGCAAAGGTGTTTTGGAAAAAACCGAAGATTTTACCTTTTTAAGAAACCATCTTGACTTGATTATAGCTTAGACTGCTTATTGAGCTGATAGATTGAATATATTTTTTACTTTATTAATAAATAAACGCTCTATAGACGAAATCTTATTCAAACTGGCAATGTACCAGGTCCTATTTCCAATGTTTCCCCTGAGTGGAATAATTTGTAGACCTTCATCATTTGTAATAGGCTCAAGTGCCCATTTTGCCATAATAGATATTCCTAAATTAGCTCTTACTAACTGGATGATAGCCTCTGTTAATTGTACTTTTTGTATGGAATGAACTAACTCGGTATTCTTCTTTAAAATATTGTTTAATACATAATTTTTGTCATCCGATACATCGTAAAGGATCAGGTTTTCACTTCCTAGATCTTTTAAATCGATCTCTTTTTGTACAGCCAGAGGGTTGTCTTTAGAGACTATTGCTACCATTTCATCTTGCACCAATTGCTCAAATTGTATGGATGGATCATTGACTGTTTTGCTCAAAATCGCCAGGTCAATTAAACCATCCAATAAGTATTGAATAGGCGATTTAGTTGCCTCTATCACAATCTGTATCCTGACTTCACTATGTTCTTTTTTGAAATCATTTACGACACCGGGTAGCCAATGATAAGTGGTGTAGCATTCTGTGCTCAAACGAATGGTTTTTTTGGTGCCACCCCTGATTTCCTGCAATTGACGGTCCAGTTTGTGCATAGACGTCAGAAGCTTCTCCGAGGTTTGAAACAAAAGGTTCCCAGCTTCGGTAAGCACAAGTTTTTTATGGATTCGATTAAAGACTTTTAAGTCTATTTTCTCCTCTAAAGTCTTCAGTTGGTGACTTAAAGCGGGCTGTGACAGACACAGTTTTTCTGCCGCCTTGGTGATCGAGCCCTCCTTCACGACCACATTGACCAATTTCAAGTGCTGAATTGATATATCCATTCAATTTTCTTATGTATTTAATGAAAATAATTCATTTTCATTATACAAAGCGCTTTTTTAAGTTTGCTTTATATTCATGAAACTAATCAATAATTATGAAATACATAAATAAATATTATGAAATAGCGGTTAAGTTGTTTCATGCAAGATTGATCAAAGTAATATTCTCACTCTCATTCATTTTAGTCTCTTTTTTAGCTAATAAAGCCATGTCTCAAAGTTTAACACAAATGAATTCAAACTATTTCGAAGTATTAGGCAGCAAAATGCACGTATTTAGTGCCGGGGAAAAAGAAAAGGGTAGCCCGATTCTCTTTCTTCACGGAAATCCATCCAGTAGCTACCTGTGGAGAAACATAGCGCCGCAACTTAAGGGAACAGGACATCCCATCTATATTCCGGATTTGATAGGAATGGGAAAATCGGAAAAGCCAGCTATTGACTATACATATCTGGAGCAATATGCCTACCTGGAAGCACTCATTAAAGAGCTTAAGCTTGAAAACATCATATTAGTCTTGCACGATTGGGGTTCGGGGTTGGGTTTTAACTACTTTGCTAATCATCCCGAAAATGTGAGAGCTATTGCTTTTATGGAGGGAATTATTCAGGATATCGGCACCTATTTTGATGAAGATACGAAAAACTTCTTTAGACAGCTGCGGGGTGAAAATGGTTATAAGATGATCGCCGAAGAAAACATCTTTT
Organism: Bacteroidota bacterium; assembly: GCA_038525605.1. GTDB lineage: Bacteria > Bacteroidota > Bacteroidia > Cytophagales > Cyclobacteriaceae > JANSWY01. The sequence goes on along the minus strand of JBCBHL010000074.1, from coordinate 17,368 downwards.
TAAATGATGTGCTGCCAACTTGGGTGGTAAGAGAACTTACTAAGGAAGAATTGGAAGCTTATCGGGCACCTTTCCCAACAGTGGAAAGCAGAAAGCCAATCTGGAAATTTGTGTCACAAGTTCCATTTGATGGCAAGCCTGAACTAACTTCTGCAATTGTGAAGAATTACAGAGAGAAACTTCAACTGTCCAGAATCCCAAAACTATTCTTCTATGCAGAACCCGGAGCTTTTATGCCTGAGCCAGTTAGAAAGTGGGTAATTGAGAATTTACCAAATCTCGAAGTAGTGAATATTGGCAAAGGGACGCATTTTATTCAGGAAGACAATCCTGAACTTATTAAATCTAAACTGATAGAATGGGTAAAGAAACTTAACTGATAAGGCGGTTCTTACTTATTAAATTAATTCACCGGTGCGTAAATCCGCCGTAAATTCCTGGTCATTAACAGTTATTTCTATGGTACCTTCATCGGTAATAGTGAAGGTTGCTATGAAATTGTATCAACTTCTTTCATCGTTTGTTAATCTCACAGTGTAAGAACCTGACCCACTTGTTATCAGATTAGAAGTCGGAGCTTTTTGGTCTGTCAAATCGCTGATGAAATCGGGGTTAACTGAGATATCTGTAAAGGTAATTTGTGAATCACCTGTAAGTGAAAGCTCTCTATTGACTTTTTGATTTGACTCTCTTTGAGCGGTGAGTGTGGCAAGAAGTAGAAAGTTGCCGAAGTTTTCTCGGTCTAAGCTTATCGATACATCGCCTGAAAAGGTGTTTGATGAAGATAAGCGTCGGGTTTCTAATTCACTGGTCGATTGAATTGTAGCATTTAGTGACGCGGGAACACTTCGTAATCAGGTAAGCGTAACATGATAGACAGTCTGATATCTGAAAGAGAGATTCAGACTGTCTATCATATTTGAAATAGTTCTTTCAACTGTTTCACCGCAGTTTATTCCTTAGGTTTCAGATCTACCATTGTTCAACTCTTCCTGTAGCAGCCCTACCTGTCCAAGGTCAGTGCTAATGAAATGACTTCACTGGAAATAGAACTTGCGATCAGCTCTGCTGATTCTTCTTCACTGATTGTGAGCGGTGTGTCTTCGCGGATTACAGGCAAATAAACTGAATGCGATTAGGATTGTAAAATACTTCTTCATGTGCGTTATTTTGCTACTTAGATACTCATAGGATATCAAAGTTTAATGCGGGGAAAGAGGTTTTTAATAAACACTGTTTGCGCAAGTTTCAAAATGCAAATAAGCGGGTTTGCTACAATTGGTGATATGGGTTTAGCAGCGAAGCTACCACCTTCATTGACGGAGATTATTTACAATAAAAGGTTCAAAACACCAAAAAAGATGACTTGAACCAAAAGGTAATATTTAGCGAAAGGATTATCGAGCCTGGATTGACTCAGTAGGTAAACTGCACAAAAGAGCAGGCTAAAAGCCAACCAGGTGATATAGTTAAATAGCGGTACCTCACCGGAAGTCCAATGCCAAAAATCGAGCTGACTGCACAATGGCTCTATCAGCATATCTATCGCAACGGGAATCACAGCTGCAAGGATTATCTGCAACATCTTAGGCATTTTTAGTTGACTCATCACTGAAGCTGAAGCGATACAGAGTGTAGCCCAGTTGATGGCAATGGTTAGGGGAACACCAAAAACTTTGAAGCCCAGGTTTTCACCGTAGTAGTAACTGCCAAACAGGTAGGCCGTTTGTACTCCGGTTACCTCCGCAAGGTAACCGATCGCAGCACACAGAAAAAATAGTATTACCAGACGCTTTGATAAACTGCTAAAGTTCAAAAACAGAAAGAATGTTGAAATCAACAGCACCAATGGAGTCGTCCGAAGAAACAGCTCTTTGTAACTACTGGCTATTCCGATTACTCCAAAAAAGTGAATTGTTACTAAAGCGATCAGGCAAATTCTGAAGATTGCTGGTGCACTTACTTTGAGCATAGAATTATCAGGAATTGAATTTGATTAATTGTTTGAGGCCGCTTCCCAGAAATGGAGCTAAAGGCACACTACTCATTATTCTAAGCTCCTGTCCGAATGAACTCTCACCTCCGAGGAACGCAAGAATAGATTCAAAATCAACTTTCTTGAACATGTGTGTCAGTGCCTCCTTGCCGCCCATCTTTTTTGAAAGTAAAACATCAAGAAAGGTCTTGTCATACCATTGGTACATCTTCTCCCGAAAGGATTCCTGAGGTTTTGGAAACCGGTTTGCCTCCAGATTAGCCACGATCTCAGCGGTCTTTTTTTGAATGTTTTGAAAAGTGTACCCTGTACTGGCTCTCGTAAATCCGCCCGACGTTCCGATATTGATTACTCTTTTATTCGCAGAATTAATAACAGGTAAATTGGTCAGACTCATAGGGACAATACCAAATTCCTTGTGTGTGATCTCATAGTCTCTTTCTCCTAGTATATCAGCCAGATATTGAGAGAGATAGGCGTGGTATTTTTCCTTTTCAAGAATATGTTCACTGAAAAATGTGTACTCGACTAATGCCTCTTTGTCAGTCATGGGTAATACATAAACGAAGGTAGTTCCATTTTCCTGGCCTACTGAGAAATCCATCAGTATTGCCTTTTCCTGATCAAAAAAAGGTTCTTCTAACCTAATTACCCAGCCTTCAAAGTGTTGTAGAAGCGTATCCGATGCGTTAAGATCCGGTGTATTGATTCTCGTGGAGTTGAAAACATATTTAGCGGTATATTCGGAACTTGTCGTTTTGAGCACTGCTTTTTCATCGTCGGAATGAATACTTTCCAGTGTTTCCTGCACGAATCTGACATTTGGGAACTCTTTGGCTTTGGGCAACACATGATTATAAAAGTCGATCCCACGAATCATCTTATATTCATATCGCTTCATTTGAGATTCTACCTTGAAGTTTTCAGTGGAATAGGTAAGGTTTTTCCATTTTTTCACCACCAAATCCTCAAAAAAGCCTTCGCCTGCTTCCCAGTAGCACCAGGTACGATCGTTTTTGTTCTTAAGATCCTGATCAATTACCAGAATTTGCTTATCCCTCAGAGTTTGATTGGTAAGTAAGCGGTATAGAAGACTTAGTCCTGAACAACCAGATCCGGCTATTATGTAATCATATTCATTCATGAATGATAAATTGTCAGCTTCTTTGATTTGGATACAACATCCAATCACCCGTCACTGTTCAGTTTTTTACCCTTTTGTGAGCTTATTCAGCTCTTAGCTCTGAAATATGATGTCATCGTCCAATAAGTTAACATCTGTAAAAAAGGCAAACTTCAGGAGCAATCTACAAAGACGTGAAAGAATATTATTTTAGAATTCTTCACAATTAGGGAATATCTGATATCAATCAATTCAAAGCCTTCAATTTTTCAGGAAGTCGGATATGCTGATTTCTATTGTCATTGAAGGACAATAAATAGTTGCAGTCGTGGGCTTTCTGATAATTTTTTGAATAACAAAGTGAATTACAAACCACAAAAAAGCGGTTCAGGCTTGCACCTAAACCGCTGTTATGAGTATTGAATACTTGTTTTCCTTTTGATCAATTATGCTGATTCAATCAAATTTTAAAATGGAAAGTTAGTTCCTACTGTTCCCTTAGCCCAATCCCAGAGTTTAGCATTGAGTTTTTCATCTAAAGCTGCAGCATCAATTTTGGCTAAAGCCGGCTTGCCTTTTTGTTCATTAGGCCCATCAGGTCCCCAATATTGTCCGCCTTCTGCATCTTCTCTTAAACAGGCAGCAAGAGTAGGTAGTGCACCTTCTTTTGCTGTCATCAGTTCCAGGGAGGCCAGCATATTTTTATCCATGTACTTTTGCAAATCAGTTTTACTAAATCCGGGATGTGCTGCGAGAGACATGGTTTGGTAACCTTGATTTCTAAGTCTTTTATCGAGCTCAAGGGCAAAAATGATATCTGCTAACTTACTTTGCCCGTATTCCCGCCAATGATTGTACTCTTTCTCTAATCGGAAATTGTCAAAATCAATCGTCGCACCCCTGTGTGCTATGCTACTTAACGTAACGATCCGGGAACCGTTTGTAGATTCCAGCAATTGGAATAAATCACCTGTAAGTGCAAAGTGTCCAATGAAATTGACTCCAAACTGAATCTCGAAACCATCTTTGCTTTTTGACGGTGGTGGAATCATAATTCCTGCATTATTGATGAGTAAATCAAGTCTGGATTCCGTTTTCAATATGAATTCTGAAAACTTCCTCACGGAACTCAGATCTGCCAAATCCAAATGACCGTAAATTAGTTCGCCCGTTCCGCCTTCAGCTTTCATTCTGCTGATTGCATTCATTGCCTTTTCTTCATTACGACAGGCGACATACACTTTTGCTCCTTTTTGATATAAATCCAATGCGGTTTCAAATCCTATTCCAGTGTTGGAACCCGTTACTATTGCTATTTTTCCTGATAAGTTCATAATTATATTTTTGTTATTTGATCTGGAAACAAAGCTCATGGTTTTGGCATTCTATGCTGCAACCAATATCAAATGAAGAATGACCAATTTCAAAGAACTTCTAGACTTTGCCCGATTTTTGGAATGCGCCAGGAGAAAGTTTTGTATGTTTCTTGAGAAAACGACTAAAATGAGTTGGTTCGCTAAATCCCAGTTTGTAGGCAATTTCCTTTGAAGATTGGGAAGAGTTGTTGAGAAGTGTTTTTGCTATCGACAGTATTCTTTCTGTAATCCAATCGTTTACCGTTCTGCCAGTTTTACTTTTAATAACCAAATTGAGATAATTAGGATGAATATGCAACTCATCAGCCATTTCCTGTACCTGCAGCCGACTTTCACTTTGTGTGCTTTCTAAAATCTCTTTGAATCTTGATTCCAATAGTTGTTTGAATGATTTGACTATCTGAGAACCTCTATTACCTTCTTCAATAGGATCATAATCAGACCAAAAATATTCTTTAACCTTCAATAGTAAGATCGAGAAAAGATTTCCAAGTATTTTGTTTTTGTAAACGGTGTCCTTTTCAAACTCGCTTATAACTTGTTTGTAGAGCAGCTCAAATTCTGAGAATTCAATTTCAGGTAGGTTTTTGGGCGGGACTATTTCAGCCAGTAAAAACGGAAACTCGCTGAATATTTCAAGATGTACATTTTCTCTTAAGAACTTTTCAGATAAGGTGATTATGTAGGCCTCTTCCGCGACTTCCAGCTCATAAGATTTTAGATGCCCGGGATTGGTGAAGTAGAAAGTGTTTGAGCCATATGGAAACCTGTTTTCGTCAAGATAGTATACGCCTGAACCTTGTTTGGTTAGAATGAATGAAAAATAGTCGGCTCTTAATTGCGGTGATTTAAATGGGATTTGTGGATGAATATCAGGAATACTCATGACGGTAAAGTCTATTTCCTGTTTGAGTGATAAACCCAATGTTTTATACAAATCAGATATGCTATGATGTACTATAATCTCTTCCACAGAATTTCTATTTAGTTTTTGTTAATGTTATTTTCAGCACCAACTAATCCCGCTGATTGCTCGGTATTTTACGAACGGATCCATCAACTTCTTGATAATGGCCATCGTTCTGTAGATTTCACCAATCAGCATGAATGGCCGTTGAGAAAAATCTTGCATGGATTCCGTACCTCGCGGCAATCTGTCTATTCTCGCTGATTTACATCCAACCTCCTGGGATGCAGTTACTCATTTTTACTTTCCAGTTCCTTTTTGTTTTGCTCTAAAAATTCCGAATAAGACTCAAGCAGTGACTGTTCGCTATCAATTACATCAGAAAGCAAATAATAAAACTTCATCATTACCTCTTCATCATTGTCATTGATATGATCATAAGCTAAACCAGCCAGCCGATCGATCTTGTCTGATAGAATTTTGGTAGATTGCTCAATCTCAAATAATTGTGCGATAATCTCATATTCCAGAAGCTCTGCTTTATTGGAAATGAAGAATCTTAAGCTGATGTTTTTAATGAGCGCAACCTGAAAACCACCGGAACTTGAAATAAACTCGCCAAGAGTCATCTGGATATCACTTGATTCAAGCTTTTCAAGAAGTGCCATGTGCCGGGACAAAACCGTATCAATTTCAACCTGACTGGTTAAGATCTCATTTTCAATGGCTTCCAGTGTCTTCCTTAGATACTCCTTATTATCTAAGTTTTCTTTATAATTTCCAATAGATACTGCAATCAGCACACCTATTACGACAATTGTAACTTCTTTGAAATAGTCTAAAATTTTATTTCCTTTTTTCATTGTTCTTTCGGCTTACCTGCAATCATTATTAAATATGCATCTGCGGTTATGTACTTATAGACATTTATGCTGAAACAGCTGATAGTCCGGAGGCCTGATCACGATAGGTTTTTCATTAGTAGATTTTCGATATTGTAGTGATTAAGTTGGTTAATACTCCAAATCAAAAAGACGTAAAAAATATGTCGTGATAAACCGTAGTAACAATCTGTTTTCCCACATGTCCAAATAAGCAATCGTAATAAAGAACCATCAATCTGCCATGAGTGTTTTTGAAGGCAACAGACATCATTGATGAAAAATTAAACAAGATTGTGAGCATTTTTGATTGAATGTAGATTCAATCCCCTTGCGAACTTTATCAAAAGTCAGTTGCTTGTTAGCCTGCTGCACTACTCAATTTCTATAAAAAATTAGGTTGGCATCCAAAACTGTTTACTGTTGCAAGAGCTTTTGCAGAGCTTCTCTTAAATAGTCGAGTGTTTGATTATGCCCACCATTAAAACCCACTACTGTAGCGCCATTGTTTTCTAATAATTCAATTTCAGACTCAGTGAGTTTTCCGACACTTTGATCTTTCTTCCCAAAGTAGTAAATCAGCTTAGACAGATCAGTGTCTTGCAGCCTTTCGCTATATCGGTTAAATCCGTAACCTGCAGCTATCTTGTTTAGGTTGATTGAACTGGTTTTCTCCGGTTTCTGTCCTATTTTGACAGTTATGGCATCTTCTTCAAAAGTGGCTTCAACACCTTCTGAAAAGGATTTCCAAATCGTTTCTGTCATGTCAAGTCTTCCCACCATCAATAAGTATCCATCTACCAAAGGTCCATATTCAGCAATGCAATCTATTCCTGCAAATGCACCAAAGGATAGCCCGACGATGTAGACAGTCTTTTCATGAGATTTAAAATAAGAGGCTAACTCATACAGCATCTTCGTACTTACTTTATTATAATTTTTGGCCTGTTCGAATGACACTTCGTTTTCTGAAAGCTTTTCAGGGTGCATTGTTTGAAATTGGTGAATATTGATGACGAAGTAACTACTGGTATCAACACCTCCTACGTTGGTGAATATCTTTTTGAACTCTTCGGTCAGCAGATTTGTGAGTGGGCCTATCTGTGTATGGATAATCACCGCATCAGAGGCGGGGTTTCCAAAAGAATAGCCGTAATTCTTTAATGATTCGGGTATATCAGGGTAGTTGATAGTCACCTGCCTGGTGGTTCCGACATCTATTTTTGCAACCACTAATGCCCGGTAATTTCCGTCTTTATCAACAAACATGTGAGGCATCAGTTTTCGCTGCATGACCAGGGGAAATACCTCTTTAAAAGTAGTACGGGTACCATCTTCGTAATAAACTAAATCAACATTAGCAGGGGGCGGATTTTCGAACAATACCTTTAAAGGAAGTAATGTCAAGCTGTCCGGAATAAACGGATATTTTTGCGCAGTTGTATTTAGTACGATACAGAAGCAAATAGCAATAAAAAATGTGACCTTTTTCATCAATAATATATTTTACGTTTTCGTAAAATTATATTCGGTCAACGCGAATGCAACGAAGGTATCTCCCAAATGCTTTCACATATGTAACAATCGGAAAAAAAGCCTTTAAATGTATTTTATCAGCATAAAGGAGTAATAGTCTCAGGGACAAATAGTGGTTGATGATTTTCAGGCATCAGTCATCATTGATGAAAAGCTAAATAAGAATAGCAGTAAGTTTGATTGAATGTACCTTTAACCTCTGTGTGAAAAAGGAGTACAGCCTTTGCTGAGATGAGATATCAGTCTTCGTTAGGTATTTTTTTCACTGATCTAAATACTCTGCCCTCATGTACTGAGAAAATTCATTTTGAAAGTCTTTTGTTGATATCTCCAATGCATCTTCTATCTGGCCATTGTTATCAATCAATTGCAAAACCTTTTTCCAGCCATACTTTTTATCCAAAAACTCTAAGATGAAATAGCCTAGATCATACTTCAGTTCATATGTTCTGTCCTTTTCGATCTGCTTTAATGTGGGTATTTTTCCTTTTTCTACATAATCTAAACTCTTAGGATTTCCAACCCAATTGCAGCACCCTTTGTACATGGCAATTCCTTCCCACAGCCACCCAGGTACCCTGGTGCCATCTTTTATCAAATTGAGATGGATACAATGAACGAATTCGTGTAGTACGACATTGTTCATTACCACAACTTCACCCGTTTCTTCTTCTGCGACAATAGGAGATAGCATCCTTATTTCATCATTGTCCCATGCTCTTCCCCTTTGCCATTTTGGGGCATTTGGAGTCAAAACAGCATTGTGATAAGAGTAATAATCGGGGTAAATCTTAATTCTGGTCTTTGGCAATTGCTTGAGTCCAAAATCACTCAGAAGTCTGTCATAATTACTTTCCAAATGGTTGGCAAGTTTCGGTATTTGTGCCGAGTCCAGGAGGCTATATTGAAAACTGAAATGCTCCGTTTCGTAATCATGTGTGAGACTTTTTTCAGTGTCAATCGCCAGGAGATCCCATTCTTTTATACGATATCCAAATAAGTCTGTGGACCACTCACTCCTGGGACGAATGACCCTGAAGCTTTTCAACTGGTTTTCTTCAAAGTTTAGCACCAGATAGTAGGTTGAGTCTTTTTCCTTTATCTGAACATCTTCTTCGCTCAGGAAAATCGTTGGATTTAGCTTCCCGTTTTCATAGGGCACTATTTCCCTGTCCCGGTCAGAGTCATAAATGCAAAATAGTTTCCCATCTCTCAGGTACCATCGGCTTTTGAAAAAAGGTTTATTAGGTTTTACACCTACATTGAAGTATCCTACAAACTGTTCAAGTGGGATCATTTCGTTTTCTTGATTAGTGCTGCCAGTTACCTGTCCTTCAGAAAAAGTATTTCCCAATAAGATTAATAATCCTATCAGCGAGAGTTTTATCAGAGTTCCTTTCATTTGTTGTTTGATCTTTTTTCAAAGAAATCTCTTTATTGTGGCAAAAGCGTACCAGTATGAAGAGTGGCACCTATTTTAAGATGTTATTTAGCCCTGAAACTTTTTTGATATTGACTTGGTGTCATGCCTGTTATTTGCTTAAATACCCGGTTAAAGGAAGTTTTCGAATTAAATCCGGATTCCAGGGCAATAGCCAGTAATGTATGATTTTTATATTTTGCCTGATCTAGTTTGTTTTTTACTTCATTGACCCGGTAGGTGTTCACAAACTCATGGAAGCTTTTGTTGACATGTGCATTGAGTATGTAAGACAGCAGATTTGGATCAATATCCATCTGATTGGATAGGTCTCTCAGGCTCAGGTTTTCTTTTAGAAACAATCGCTCTGTAGTCATTAAATTCACAATAGTGTCGATATGGTTTTTAATTTCGTTAGGTGGAATTTTGTCATAGGTTTTAATTTCATTTTGTGGAGAATCTTTGGAATCGAAAAAGACCAGGCTTACTCGTCTCAGACCTTCAATTCCTATCCAGTAGGTGAGATAAGTTATGCCCAAAATCAATCCGTAAATGATTAGAATTAGTACAAAATTCTGAATTTGTAGCCTAAAAAAGACAGAAAACACAATGGCAAAAGGTATCCATAACAACCACAGGGCGCGATGATAAAATAATAGTTGATACAGCCAGGATAATGTTAAGTTTTTTAAATCAGAGAAATTTCTTCTAGCCCATTTTTCATGTGTACGAATAATCTTCAATGAGCGTCTGGAGTAGAAAAAAATGGATATTGCACCAGCGATGTAAATATCTGGGGACAATATGAAATCAGTGGGCGTATTGTAATAGATAACATCATTGATGCTACTGTAAATGATTTGTGCCACCTGTAGCGCCACTTCAAGGATCACTGGCAGGAAGAGCATTATTTCCACTTTTGTAAGCCTGAACTGTTTGTTTAAAAGCGACTTTGTGTACAGAAAGATGAGCGGTCCTACAGCGGTCAGATATGAATAGGGGATCCAAAGTGAAAACGGATATTGATTATCAAGATTTAGATCCAGGATCATCAAATAGGATAGGTGCATGCAAATTGCCAGAATCGTGAGTGAAAGCAGTTTACCAGGAAGTGGGTAATCTGATTTTTTGAAGAAAAGAATTCCGGCAAGGATAAAACTTTGAAGAATGCCTGAAACAATCAGGAAATTTACCAGGTGGAGATTAAAATGTATTTCTTCGGTATTCAATTTGTGTTGACGTTTGTTTTATGCTGTAGCCATGAGCAATCACATTAGTGTTATTGAGGTAAATTGTTGATCATTAGAACTTCATTTTAAGTCTTTAAACTGTTTATGATACTCAACTAGTATCTGTTAGCTGATCTTTCTAAAAAGATCAATCAGTTGGCTTCCGGACGATCGCAGTTATGATCATTCATTATCAGCCCAATTTATGAATTTCAAGAATATTTCATTCCACATATCCTTTTCACCAACTACAAATCCATGATCACATTCTGCGCATATTTCATAGGTCAAATTCTCCTTACCCAGCCTGATAAATTCTAAAGGAATTAAATAAGTACTTTCAATTGGAGCGCTTTCATCTTTCCCGGCCACCTGCACAAATATGGGAATATCAATCTTCAGCAGGTTGTTGATAGGTGGTTCTGAATAGCTCCACCATCTTTTATTAGAATAATCATTCTTTGATTCGGCCACCGTCGAATTTCTGTTATCAGAGATTTTTTTAAATTCAGTTATCAATTCCTCGATATTTTTCTTTGCCTCGCTTGTCGAGATGCTTTTTTGGGCGACAGCTTTATTGGTAAAAAGTGCAAAATCGTAAAAGTCAGGAAGAGCATTTCCAGCCCAAAATCCCAGGTGTGTTATGCGACGGTTTATAGTTCCTAATTTAGCCGCAACGGGAGCACCTTCTGAGTGACCGTAGACTATAATTCGGTTCACTTCTTTTGCCACCTTATCAATTAAGAAGTTGATTACGGTATCAGCTTGTTTGACCCGATGATCCAACGAATTTAATTGATGATATTTTTTGTAGTTGGCAGGTTCTTTTCTTTGTATTGATGAAATACCGGATTTTGCAATTATGACATATCCGTACTCTTCACCAAGTAATTTATAATCACCCGGAAACCAGCGATAGGTGGCAAATTTCTTCTTTTCTTTTTCTACTGAGAATAGTGGATCCGGAGCAGTTCCCTGAAGGTACAATACAAGTTTGGTTGGGTTAGTACCGGGAGATTGGTGGTAATAGAAAAATGTTGTGTCTTCTTCAATTATTGTAAAGAATTCGGTAAATCCAAATTTCTTCAGTACCTCATCGTTTGTTGGTGCTACATCCTGGGCTAAGGCAGATGAGAATAGTAAAAGTGGTAGAATTGTAAAGTAAACGATTTTCATATCTTAAAGGAGATTGATAAGGTCAAACTAAATCCTGTGAGTTTGACACTTGAATTGTATCAAAAATACCTGTTCCATACTAATTCAGTAAATAAGTTGACGGAGTTTAGTATACATTATGAAAACGAACGATCTAATCATAATTAATGTGTTCATCTAGAAATTTAAAAATTCCTGGCCAATGACTTGAAGAGTCATGTCCATCTTCAAAGGAAATGTGATCAAATGGAAACTCAAAGTTCCTGTTTTTCAATCGATCGGTCATTTTCTCACACATTTTATATGAGGGCCATAGCTCGTCCAACTTATCAGATGTAAGCAGGACAAATCCTTTTGTATTTTCAATTGGAATTACTCCGGGATGACTTTGCTCCAGGGTTGCTAACGACTTCTCAATAGCTTTTGACCACCCTTCTTTTTTGACTAATGTTTCGTTGATATTGTAGTAGGGAACTTCTAAGTCATTGAATGTCCAGGAGGAGGTAGTTTTCTTCTTATTATAGCTGGGGATGGTGATATTAGCAGGTACCAAAGCAACAACACCCATAAAATCAAAGCGGCATGCCAGATTTAAGACAAGTTCTCCGCCTCTGGATGCACCAACTAACAAAATCTTCGAATACGGGATTTTAAGGTTTTGACTAATGTTTTGAATAGTATCTTTTATTGCACTGAGTGAGATACGATCAAGATTTTTCGGAAGTCCCTTTGTTCCGAAATAGTTTACAGCCAGGAAGTGAAACCCACGCTGGAGGAAATCTTCTCGAACACTTTTTGTTTGTTCATTTGCAAACGTATTTCCACCTTCACTTCCTCCAAATGCTACTACCATTAAGTTATTAGGGTTTTGAGAAAGAAAAAGTTTGGTGTTTACATTTCCATAATTGCCGGGAAGTTTCTGGCAAAGACAACATTCTGAAATGCCAAGTAAAATCAATAGTGCTATTATCCTCATTTGTCAATTAAGTATAGCAGTTATTCACTGCATGTGAATGTTTTTTTACCTATTAGTTATTTTGATGAAATAACTGACAGTTATACAATCAACTTATCCGATATACCAGTATTTGATACTCGCTATAGACGAAACGATTGATACGGTTAGTTATCCAATTGTTTTTCTACTTGTAAAATAACGAACTGCATTGAGTATTCCTTGTCAGGGTTTAGGTGTTTTTACGAACAACTAGTCTTCATTGATAGAAACCCTATAAAGGAGAGTACCTTGGGATTCATAACTGTACAAAACAGCATGGGATATTACAGAGAAGGTATCACTTTCGTTGAGGGAAGATTTGTTTATCTTTCCCAGGAAAGCTCTTCTTGCTTACTGTTTTTAGAGGTTGCAGTGGTTCGGTATATCCACTTGCCAACCGGAACCCCATTTTCAAGTGATCCACTCACTCGGGTAAATTTAGGAAGCGCGGAAAATTGCCATTGCCATTCTCCTTCTGCTGGAGATCCGTCCTGCGCGAAAAATTGCCAATTACCAGTCATCTTACCCATATCGTATTGCCCGCTCATAGCAAGTTGACCATTTGAATAGTAAAAGGTAGCGCGTCCATCTTCCAGGTTATCGATAAAGTACAGTTGCTCCGCTAATTGTCCATTCTCGTACCAAACACGATAACTCCCCTGTAATTTGCCGTCTACGTTAGTTGCTTCGAAAAATGGTTTTCCGTTATCATGGAACCATTTATATTTCTCAGTTTGATCTTTCTCATATTGAAAGGTCATCCACGGCATACCATTTTCATAATAGATATTTTCAGCTACTTTTTCACCGGCTATGAATATTTTTTCCCACGACTGTTGTGTGTTCGGGTATTGGGTTCTTATCGTATCTTGAGCATAAAGAGCTATAACTGACAAAAGACAAGCAATGGTAAAAATAAAACGGAGAGAAAGCTTTTTAATCATCTTGTTGTGCGATTATTCGATTAGTCCCTATTGATTGTTAGAAGATTAGTTAAAAATTCAATTCGATGGCGGGTATCCTTCGTTCTTTGTTGATTCGTTACCATTGGCGCCATAGATCCACCTTGATAATTATCGGCTTGAATTGCTGCATTTAGATCTCTTTGAATTATCCAATTCTTTTGAGATTCAATTATTGACTTCTGGTAATCCTGTAATTCGATTAGTTCAGACTGATCATTAAACTTTGAAGCTTCCTGTAAGTGTTCTTTCAGTATTGTCATCAGTTTCATATATGTTTCATTTAGGATGCTATCGTAGTACTGATACTCGTTCATAGAACAGATATTCATTGCTAGTTGAGACCCATCATAGCAATCAAAATGATTAACCGATGGATTGCCTTTTACTTGTCCAACGAGTGGGTTTTGATACGGGATCTCTTCCAGGTAACGACCGATACCGTAAGTAAGTTGACACCCAAATCCGAAGCTTTCAGCGTTAAAGTTCAAATAGTTGGTGTTACTGTTAATCAATAGTATACCAACAGGTTGACCATTGTTAAAAAGTTCAATTGCAGCATCTGATATAAATTTAACTTGTGTTTCCGGTTTAATGTTTCGAGTTAGAATGGCCTTGAGGTCTATCAATTCAGCCGAATCTTTAACGCTGTAAATCGTTTGGTTCGATCCTTTGTTAAAGGAAAATACGATGGAGTCTGCATTATTGACAAGTTGGTTGTATTGAATCAGGCGTTCGTTGTCCGAACAGGATATCAGCAAAGCATTCAGACAGATAACTATCAGAAAAGTTCTTTTCATTTTCAAATATTGTGTTTTATGCGCTTACCTGTGTTACTCTACGTTCATTTGATATGAAAAAGTCCGCCAATTCTTTAAAAGTTTGTTAAAAGCAGCGCATTTTGAATGAGTTTCCCGATCGCATACATGCTTTTCGGTGTAGCTGAAACAGCTGATTTCCGAAAAGGTATACAGGAGGAATTCATACGTATGCTTTCCTAAAAGCTATTCGCAGTTTACTTTCATTTCAGGTAGTGTAAAACTATTTCTTCCACTTCAGTCAGCCATTTCTCCCGCTCCTCCGGGGAACTATCAACTACTACAGCGAAGACTTTTCTCAAAATGTTTTTCACACCACAAAAATCGAAAACACAGTTTTTCCAAATAAGATCCAGCGGGTTTCCAAATACAGCTTTTTCTCTCTCGTGAGTGGTATTTGCGGTATTAAAAATTAGTACTTTCTGAAGTTTTAAAAGACCAACAGGTTTACCTCCTTCCCCTCCTTTGGGGAATTCGTAAGCAATTTTATCTCTAAAAACCCTATCGATCCATCCGGACATCAATGCAGGTGGTTTACCCCACCAGTTTGGGTGCACTATTATTAGGATATCTGACTGATATAAGTCGTTGATATACTTCTTTACAAGCTTGTCTTCTACTTCTCCAATAATTTCTTCGTAAGGAATAACAGGATTAAAATCTTCCTGATACAAATCATGAAAGACAACAGTGTGTCCTATTTCTTCAGCGATCTTTCTGGCCGTATTTGCAATTGCATGATTGAAGCTTCTTTTGTGTGGGTGACACAGAATTATTTGAACTTGCATTTCTTTTTATTGGGTTTATTCACTATCCTAATTAGCAATAAGTTATTTTCTTCGGGTTTACCAGTAAATGGAAGTTAGGATACATTTTTCACAGGTTTTATTATGAGCAGTGTTTGTAATATTATCTTGATTTATTTTTAAAAAAAGCCCATACTTCATTCGCCATTTCAATATCACCATTCTGATTTCCTGTCAATGACAGAAAAATGCTGTTATATCGCTCTTCAATGCTGGGTTCCGTATGTCCTCCTCCGATTACTTTGTAAAGCACTACTTCAGTGTTGTCGGTTCCATTTAGATAGAGGTGCTTTTCTACTGTACTGTTATCGTTTACATCAATGTCATCAAATGAACTAATTTGAGGTACGGCATTCGTATTGTTTTTATCTATCCAGTAATTTACAGATGCTTCTGTTGAGAGTACTTCTCCTCTATCGAAAGCCATTTCTCCACCCTCATAGGGTAAAATAGGATCTGAAGTTCCATTCATAAAGAGTGCTGAAATAGGTACATTAGACCTCAAACATTGAGAATTAATAGCATTTGAAGCTAAGATTGCTCCGAAGGCGGTTAACTTATCCGGAATTTCCTCCGCTAAGCGTATGCAGAGGTGTCCTCCATTTGAAGTTCCTAAAGCATAAACTTTACCTGAATCTGCCTGGTAAGTATCTATTATAAAATCAATTAAAGAGCTAATAAAAAGGACATCAGCACTATTGGGATTTGTTGGTGCATCCGATCTGCAATCGTTCCATCCCCTGCGGTTGCTTGAACCAATATTTCCATTTGGAATTACTAAAATTATATTTTCATCCTCAGCAATATCAAGCCAGGGCTTATAAGGTGATTTTACATTGTTCAGTCCTGTTAAATCATTGTAACTGCTTCCATTGCCGTGCAACAAAAACAATAGGGAAGAATTTTCAACGCCGGACGGAATAAACAAGTGATATTGACGATTTTCTCCCTGAATTGAAATAGACTGGTTTTCAATTAATCCGCTTTCATTACCATCAATTTCTGGGTCGTCCTGTGAACAAGCAGAAAATATAAGTATAAATAGAAATAAAGCTAAGATTTTACCTTTCATGCTTTTTGTCATTACGTTTAACGGCTTGTTAAGCTTAGCACGGGATTTTTCTTGATTCTTGCTAAACTCTTCTCTGTTATGATTGCCGGTATTGTCATTATATGTTCGCTTCAATTGCTAACTGAGCATTTTTAATACTATTGATTAAACAACTGCCAGTCAATCATAATTTATTGATATACATATACCAGTGTTTAGTATCATTTATAAATGTCGCGATTGACAAGATCAGTTACCCAATTGTTTTTCTACTTGTAAAATAACGAACTGTATTGAGTATTCCTTGTCTGGGTTTAGGTGTTTTTACGAACAACTAGTCTTCATTGATAGAAACCCGGTAGAGGAGAGTGCCTTGGGATTCACAACTGTACAAAACGGTATTGGATATTACAGCAAAGCTATAACTTTCGTTATGAAGTATTTCTGTGCTTCCAAGGTTTGTAGATAGCATTGCGTCCTGAAGGATAGCGCCTCAAACTTACATACATCCTGTCAGTAGCTTACTGATGTCAAGCGACTATTCTGATTTACTTTTCATCTTTGATCTTATAAAGTCCTGATTTGACAACTTTCAACTTTAAGTGGTCATTATCATCCTGGTATTTAATGGCATATGCACCTTCTTTAAGGAAAATAACGGTAGCCTTGTATTTCTTTCCGTTTTTCCAGTAATCAACAACCTCTCCTACACCAAAACTCTCATCGCTTTTCAAACCTGCAAATTTGTTTCTGTTTTCCCGGATTTGAGTTGAATCATTGACATTGTCCGAGAAATCTATGATTTCAGCAGATACGGTCACTTTTGAAGTGACCACAGGAAAGAAAAATGTCCTTTTAAAATCAACTGTGGTTTGTCCGATTACCTGAGTTGGGCTGAGCTTATATTTCTCATACAGATTTCTTTTCGCTTCAAGGACCAGTGCATCTTTATTGTTTCCACCTATTCCAAGGATATTAGTAGTTTTTGCAGTACCATGTGCAAAATCTATGCTTCTAAATTGGTTATTAGTAATACTACTGATTTGTGTACTCCTATCATCATGTTCTTACCATATCGGATCAATCGGTGGAGGCACAGGAACTATTACTA
>JBCBHL010000073.1:0-23938 GCA_038525605.1 Bacteroidota bacterium | reverse complement strand
AAAAAGTAATTTTCCATAACTGTAAGTTTACCTCTAACGTCGATTTTGATGATTCTACTTTACCAGATACAATCGTCTTTTCAAAAATCAAAAGCACAGAAACGATTGACCTCACCAATACTAAATTAGATAGCACCAAAACTGTAAACGGGCAAAAATGTCTTATCAATTTAATTAATGCTCCAATTGAAAAATTTAATTTTACCTATGACAATTTCAGAATTTATAAACCCGATACTATTCCTTCCATATTACTTTATCAACAGCTTAATTCAGTCTATGAACAACTGTTGAAGAACTTTAAAAACAGAGGATACACAAGCAGTTACAAAATACTTGATCTCGAGCATCAGAGATTTAAGACCTTTCAAAATCCAAATCTTAGTACAACAGAGCTGTTAATTAGAAAATTCCTTTTCTATGTGAACAAATTATGGCACAATCATGGGTATAACAAAGAAAGAATATGGGGCTATACAGTTATTTTTCTTTTGTTATTCTCTCTTCTTAATTTGATATTTTTTCCCTTTCTAATCAATGAAGTGTATGATATTAAGCAAATTAGAAACTCAGCACCAATAGATTTTTTCAATTCGCCGGTATGGAGATTTAAGTCAGCCTTTTTCTACACGGCAATTATATTCTTCGGTCTAAAAATGTCGATAGGAAATATCAATTTCAAAAATGGGTTTGGCGTTTTCTACATATTCTTTCAATATGTTGTTGGGCTAATTTGTCTTGCTTACTTGATCAACTTCATCATCTCATCAAATTTGATTGGGGCTTAAATCAAATAATAAAGTTCATCAATCAATCTATGTGAAAGAATACTATCAGCCAAACAATTAGTTATTTAGGATGCTATCCTTCCTTAAATCCAGTAACGGTACGTTTAAATTTTATTGACATTAAATATCGTCTCTTCGATTAATCCGAATGCCCAATTACCCTTATCTTGCAAAAAATTTAATGCATGAGTCGTACTATTCTTTTCCATACAACTAATTACCAATACCTGTCGGATAAGGTCGCTGAAACCTCTAATGTAAAAGAAGGTTTAGTAGAGGTGAAACATTTCTCTGATGGCGAGCGATATCAGCGAATTATATCAAAAATTGAAGGAAAAAATGTTGCGTTGATCGGTGGAACAATCGACGATTCTGATACACTGGAGCTATATGATCTGGCTTCCGCTCTAGTGAGTTATGGGTGCAATTCAATTAAAATCTTTGTCCCATACTTTGGCTATTCTACCATGGAACGAGCCGTCAAATCACAGGAAGTTGTAACGGCAAAAACAAGAGCTCGTTTGCTTTCCTCGATTCCCAGAAGTGTAAAAGGAAACAGAATCTATCTCTTCGACCTGCATTCCGAAGGCATCCCCCATTATTTTGAAAATCAGCTGCATCCTTCACATATCTATTGCAAAAATGTAGTCATTGAAGCTGCAATGGAGTTTGGTGGCAGTGATTTTATCCTGGCAAGCACAGATGCCGGACGAGCCAAATGGGTGGAATCTCTGGCCAACGACATGAAGGTGAATGCCGCCTTTGTGCTGAAAAGGAGAATTCAGAGTGATGAAACAGAGGTCACCGCCATCAATGCTGATGTTGCTGGCAAATGCGTGATCATTTACGACGATATGATCCGATCGGGCGGTAGTATTATTCATGCAGCAAAAGCCTACAAAGACGCGGGAGCAGATAAAATATTTGTCATCACCACGCATGGACTATTTATACAGAGTGGTCTCGATAAAATGAAGAACAGCGGATTGATAGAAAAGGTGATTTGTATGGACACACATCCCAATGCGATGAAAATTCAGGATGATTTTCTGGAGGTGAAGTCTGTTGCCGGGCTAATCAGTAAGCACCTGTAGAAGGTATCTTGAAAAATGTTGTTTTTAAGAACCAAACAGAGCTCATTTAGGTTATAGATAACTAATTCCAATTGAAACAGACATATGCAAAATTTTGAATATCATAACCCTACCAACCTTATTTTTGGAATGGGTCAAATTGCTGCTTTGGCAGACCAGATTCCTGCTGACGCAAAAGTATTGATGCTTTATGGAGGAGGGAGCATTAAGAAAAATGGTGTTTACGATCAGGTAAAAGACGCTTTGAAAAACCATGAATGGCTTGAGTTCGGTGGTATTCCTGCCAACCCGGAATACGAGGTTTTATTAAAGGCACTGGAAGTTATCAAAAAAGAGAAAATTGATTTCATGCTTGCCGTTGGAGGCGGATCAGTCATTGACGGTGTGAAATTTTTATCTTCTGCCGCATTGTATGAAGGAGATACTCCCTGGGATATTCTAAAGAATAAAATCAGGACGTTTAAGGGAATGCCTTTTGGTACCGTTCTTACACTACCAGCGACTGGTTCTGAAATGAATTCCGGATCAGTCATTACCCGAGCAGAGACGAAAGAGAAATTAGGCATGGGAGGTCCCGGGCTGTTTCCTCAGTTTTCTATTTTGGATCCAACAGTCATCAAATCCATACCTCAGCGACAAATTGCCAATGGCATTGTAGATGCTTTCCATCACGTAATGGAACAGTATATCACATACCCTGCTCATGCTAATTTACAAGACAGAATTGCAGAAGGCATCCTGCAAACGCTGATAGAAGTAGGGCCAGTGGTTTATGAAGACAGAGACAACTATGAGGCTGGTGCTAATTTTATGTGGTCTTGTACAATGGCACTCAATGGGTTGATTCAAAAAGGCGTTCCCACAGATTGGGCTATACACGCAATGGGACACGAGTTGACAGCCCTTTATGGAATTGATCATGCAAGAACTTTGGCCATCATTTGCCCAAGTCATTACTCGTATAATTTCGACAAGAAAAAAGCGAAGCTGGCGCAATTTGGTGAAAGAGTTTGGGGCATCACTGCTGGCTCTGAGGAAGAGAAAGCGAAAGCTGCTATTGAGAAAACTGTCGAATTCTTCCATTCTTTGGGAGTTCAGACACGCTTATCAGATTATACAGATGCCTATGATGGTACTGCTAAAAACATCTCAGAAAGATTTACTGAAAGAGGCTGGACAGGTATTGGTGAACACAAAGACATCACCCCTGCTGATGTAGAGAAAATCGTAGAAATGAGCTATTAGTCTGAGATGAAAGACGTTAGATGGTAGATATTAGACATTAGAAAAAATTCGCAAGAGCCGATTCTTCTTTACAGGAATCGGCTTTTTTATGCCAGTAAAATTCTGCTACAACTTCTTCCAGAATATAACTTTATCCTCCCCTTCAGCATAGAATTCTCTGATGACTGCCTCTCTGTGATATCCTAACTGATCGTAGAATTTTCTGGTCAGTTCGAATTCCGAAAGACCGGATGTTTCAACCAAAAGCACTCTGTCTCCTCTTTCTCTTAAAGTATCTTCAACATACTTCATCATTTCCGCTCCCAGTCCTTTACCCTGATATTCCTTTCTCACTGCTATCAAATACAAATTGCTCGTTCCTTCAGTCATTTTTTCTGGTGCGCAATACGCGATGATTACCGGCTTGCTGTCCTCCTCTTTTGTAAACCATAGCTCCGATGTATCCTGGTTTGAAAAATAATCGATCATCATCTCTTCCAACAGTTCAGAAGGAAACAATTCACTGCTATCGATCACTGCTTTTAGCGCTTCAATATCTTGCTTCGTTACATTTCTTATTTCTGACATCTCTTTGCTTTTCATATCTGCAAAGCTATCATTGAGAATCCTTCGAAGATTGTACGATTCTGCTATTGTAAACCTTTGCCGGAGAAATTCCCATCATGGTTTTAAACGCTCTGATAAAATGTGGCTGATCGTAAAATCCGCTTTTGATAAGAGATTCCATCAGCCCCTCTTCCTCATCCAAGTGGTTTTTGATCGTCTTTTTTAGTTTATCCCATATCAGGTACTTTTTGAGCGAAAGTCCAATTTCCTGTTTGAACAAATGTGACAACCTACTTTCCGATAAATGAACAACTTCCGGTAAAATTGCCATCATATCATCGTATGAAACTTCATTATTTCTGATGTAATCGAGAATTCTGATTACCCGATCATCGTAAACCGGATGTGGGTTTTTTCTCATGATCTGACCGGATAAATCGGACAGCAGTAATCGAAGTTTAGCATTTTGTCGCGAGAAGACGAATCCATCTACCGGGCTGATTTGATGATCAGCAAGGAGATTTGATACTAACTGGTCCTGATGTTCGATCATTAAAACTTTCAGGAGACAATCCTCCGCCACCAATGCATGTTTCTGATTACTCATCACAACAGAAAAGGAAAGATCATTTTGAGTCTCAAACTCAGTAATTACAGAAAATACACCGTGTTCAGCAAAAATCAATTCAACTGCCGGATGACTGTGGAGTTCTGTATGTACCTGATCAAACTGGAACTCATAGAGTCCGGATTGTTCATCAAATTGGGTGACCTTCATCTCTACAAGTTAAGCAATTAGGACTAGTGCCTGAGGAATAAGTTGGAATCGGAGCAGAATAGGGATATCCTAAAACACTCACGGTCCCTCGGTGATCCATTGCTTGGGTTCAAAACTATCAGTTACCTTCGTCAGATCAATGGATGGATCGATTAGTAACCGACTTCTTTTTCCGTTGAGGGTTGCATATACCTCCGCATTAATCACCGGATTTTCAATCCCTTTTTTCTGATAATCTTCTTTTATAAACTGAGCAAACTGCCAGATCATATCGGGCTGAGTAGCCATCATTTTTTCCTGCTGGGCTGTCAGATATTCATTATTAAATACCTGACTCTTTTGCCCTGTCCTAGGGTCGGTTACATAAAAAGTAGCATATCCGGCTTTCTCGATCAGCATAACCCGCCAGGAGAAACGATAACCTTCCTCACTCCAGAAAAGGTCATTGGGATACATGAGAAACCTCCATGGAAACAGTAACTGGAAGACTACAAATACAATCAGTGTGCCTGCCACAAGTTTAGATTTAGCTGTGTTGTACTTAAAAGATTGCACGCTTTTGCTAATTGGAACCTTACTGGAGAGTCCGATCAATTTTTCAATAACTCTTTCGTGAGTTCTGATACTTAAGAATATCGTTGAAAAGGCAATCATCACCCACGGAAATACGCCGATCGGGAAAAGCAGCCAGGTAAGTACATGAAAGGAAATCACAAAGAAATAAGCATATGGCCTAAATTTCCTACTCATCAAAAAGAATACAATAAACAAATCATAAACTGCACCAAACCACGAGAAGAAATAGGCTACCCAGTCCTTTGCAAAAAATGCGCCTAAGACCGGGAAATCAACATGTGCTTTCAGCCAGATCTTTAATGGCATGGCCTCAATGAGCCAATCGTAATTCAGTTTGGCGATACCTGCATAGCAATACACAATGGCCAGCTGAAATTTGATCACATTAATCATCCAGGCAGGTACGTGAGTGACTTTAAGGGAAGGATTTCGCCACTGATCGATCGAAAGCCCTCTATTCAACGGCAGAAAAATAATCAGAAATGCAACGAGACTTACGAAATAGTAGTGATTCAGGTAATTGGTTTTATCAATCAGCTCCAGATAAGTAAATGACAGAAAAAAAATCACTGAGGAAAAACGATACATAGCACCCAATAGAATACCAATGGCGCCAACAAAGGCAAGTCCGAACAATAAATAAATCCCAAATTCTCCCGGGTTTTGAACCCACTCAAACCCGTAATATGAAAAATGTAGGCGAGGGCTCAGATAGAGATCGGCAATCCAACCTTTCGCAAAGAAACGCACCAAACTGAAAAGCATCAACAGACCAAAGAGCACCCTAAAAACAATCAAAGGTGCTATTGATTTTTCCTCGGAAATCAGGCGATATCGTAGTGCTTTCAGATTCAACCTCCGTCACCGTTCTGAAAAGTAATATTGATCCCCATTGCTGCGGTCATATCAGATTTAATGATGGTGATTAACTGCTGAATCTGATTCAATGCATTTGCAGATGGGTTAGGGTTGTTAATGACTTCTTCATGGTAAGGCTCGCTTAACTGACTAACAGCAGTAATACTTTTCGTAAATCCATCCTCCAAGTCTTCTGCAAGGTTTGTATTGTCTATGGCATTCAAATAATAAATAAATGATTCTCCATCCACGTCCGGTGCGGTGCTGTCCATCAAACTCTGACCTTTGAAGAGATTTTGATAGGCTTTTATACTTTCCCTGATCAACTCAACCGAATAGCCTCCATATAAAGCCTCAACAGAATTGGGTGAAGGGTCGCTACCTGTTCCCTGACCAAGTGGAATGGCGATTTTACTATCTCTGACTTTTCTTTCAAAAGTCCTTGTAATGGCATTTGTTAACAAACTCAACGAAGAATTGTCGTTCGTTCCTATATTGTCTTGAAAGGTGAATAAATAGCTCTCCGAGTTGGCAGTCCAATTTTGAACCACTTTTGTAACCCTTCTGCTAACCTGACCAACAACTTGTTCCAGATAAATCGGTCTATTAGAGTTATCAACAAATTGCTGAACGATCTGATCGTCTGTAATTTCAGTACCATGAAGGAGGTATGCAATCGCTACAAGGCTTTTCTCATCTTGTGGAATAATGGCGTCTGCAGCAAAGTTTTCTACCTCAATATTTTCCTCAATACCTTCTTCGTCGATTGGAAATGTGTTGAGAATCGAACTTAATTCCGCATCGGCCGCAGGTCCGAAATCATAGAGATTGCACCATTGCCAGGCTAGTCGGGCCTCTTTAAGAGATACTCTCAGAGCTATTAAGTTATCGACGTTCAAATCTAATTTGAAGGTTTCAACATCTGCTGCTAAACGACCTATTTTAGTATTCAGGATTTTATACGATGGAACTATTATCTGACTACTGACATTGCTCGGAACTGCTAACTGCTCTTGCTCCAGAACCGAAGGAACGGTCTCTTCTTCATTGCATGATAAAATTAGAATGATCGATATAATGAATATTGTGATTGATAACTTTCGAATCATCTTCAAGTATTTTATTAAACAGACTATAGTGAAAATATTTTAGACTAATAAAGCAACGGCTTTATCCAATCTTTAGCGCATGAACCAAAAATAATACCGTTTTCACAAAACTAGTAAATCTATTTTTGGCCTGCTACAGTCTGAGAGAATAGTGACGATCGACAAGCTGAAAATCCGGAGTGTCTTAGGAAACCGCTACCGACTGACGAATCTGATCCCTGAACTCGTGATGCACCTGTTTAATCCAGGTCATAATGCGCGACTCATTGAGTTCCATTTGGTTTTCAAAGTCCAGTGCCAGACCATAAAACAATTCATCATTATACAAGCCTTTCGATTCATCGAACTCATAACCAGCAGAAGGCCACATTCCTACTATTTTACCACCATTACTGATGATCTCTTTACCTAGAATACCCAGACCATCCACAAAATATTCAGCATATCCGTACTGATCACCCAGACCATACATGGCAATGGTTTTTCCTGCAAAATTGATGGTTTTAAACTGGTCATAAAACTCTTCGAAATCACTTTGTAAATCTCCATCGTACCAGGTGGAAAGCCCCAGAATGATGAAATCAAACCTGTCATAATCAGCAGTGGTCATATCACATGCCTCTATCACTTCCAGCTCCGTGTAGCTCCAAAGTTCTTTGATCATTTGAGTAATCTCTTCTGTATTCCCGGTATCTGAACCGAAAAACAATCCAACTTTCTTCTGACTAAGCTCTTCCATTGATATGCAATTATTGATCAAAACATTCAAACAAAAACAACCTGTATACTCAATGACAATTAGCTTTTTATCATTTCCAACTCCGGCAATCAACTTACCTTTCGGAACCGCAAGCAAAGGCATTCTTATTTAGAATTATTACAAATAGCAAAATTATAGTTGTGGCTTGAATTAGGCAATCACTAGCACTAGTGATTTCAATTTTTAGGAATAGACATTCTACAGTTTCAGACTGAGAGTCGCATTCCAGATTCTACCTAAAGCAGGGATTATACCTGGTCCGGGATAGGCAGTAGCTCTTCTTGTAAAGTACGCTTCATTGAGCAGGTTATTGACACTCGTAGAAACAGAAAGCACATCGTTGAACTGATATCTGGCAGAAAAATCCATGACGAAATAGGCTGGTATTTCACCAAATACACCAGTAGTCTCAACTAATGAGGATATGTTCACCCTGGTATTGGCAGCATCGGAAAACTGCTCTCCCACGAAAGTCGTTTGTAAAGAAGCTGAAAAATTTTTGTATCGGTATGATACACCGGATTTAATATTATACTGAGGTATATCTTCCAATCGATTTCCTGACCTGATTCCGTCAGCAGTAATCCTGTCGTTTATCTGTGTGTAAACACCCCTGTTGATCGATCCATTGAAAAATATACTCAACTGCTGATCTGTCTCTTTTTTAAGCAATGCAAAAATATCTGACTCGAAAAAGACTTCCAGGCCTACAATCCGACCCGATCCTATATTGGTTCTCACTCTCAGACCATCATCCAACACCTCTCCGATTCGATCATTGTATTGGATGAAAAACAGACCAGCTTCGAAGAAGAAAGGTTTAAAATTCAATTTTCTCAATCCCAGGTCAAAGCTGAAACCATTTTCATCGTTGATGGAAGGATCCACCAATTGTGTATTCGTTTGTATCTGAATATCAGTAAAGTTGATAGCCCGGTAGTTAGCGGTGGCATTGGAATAAAGCTCATACTTTTCGTTGAACCTTTTCGACAAACCTAATCCATATAAAAATACATGTCTTTGTCTTTCCGAAGAATTGATGCTGTCTTGTTCCACCACATCGCCAAAAGCGGAAACTCTCACGGGAGTAGTTAAAATACCATCAGAGCTTGTGAAAATATATTCATACCGGATTCCGGGAATCAAACTCAGAGTTTCATTTAATCTGAGAATTTTTTCTACAAAAACTGCTCCGTTGAAGTTAGGGAAATCAAAATCGGATTTTCGTCTGTCAACGATAGCAGTATCTACGATCTTAAAATCTGCATCTGCGCCTGTACTTCCCAATTGCTGACTAAAATTTGTAAAACCTCTGTAAAATCTTGTTCCTATTAAAATGGAGTTTTTAAGGCCTTTTTTGGTATCGTAATTGATCGTCAGCCGGGTCTCATTCCCGATATTTCTAAACTTACCGTCGATTAAGTCTCTGTTTTGAAATTCATCGCTTTGAGCAACATCAGGTTCATCGGGAGTCGTCAGTATTCCCAGCGAGCCTCTCCTGGCAATTAAGCCAAAAGTTCTGCTATATAGTTTCGTATTAGCAGAAATATCATACTCCAGATTAAAAGCCGGCAATGTCCAGTTCACCCTAAACCAATTCCTCGATCTGGTAGACTGCTGCGGATCTTCCCTGAACTGCTCATCCGTGAGTCCTCCAGCCTGCTGACTTAGATAATACATGTGCGTAAAGTCCAAGCCTAATTTCAACTTTGACGAAACATCATAGTTTAGGCTAGTGTAGGCACCGAATTGATCGAAAGCGGAGTTGGGTCGCCAGCCATTCCCTCTCTTATAAAACACATAACTGTAATGATTGAGCTTCCCAATCTGACCGTGCAAAGAATTGAAGGTATTGAATAATTGATAAGCTCCGTAGGTATTGTGGGACTCAAAATTTACTGGCCTGCTGCTATCTCCCTTCTTCAATTTGAAATTAACAAGACCACCAAACTGACTACCATATTGCAATGCGCCCGCTCCTCTTACGACTTCCACCTGTTTTACGGCTTGCAAAGGAGGCGTATAATAACTTTCAGGATAGCCTAACGCATCTGCACTGATATCATAGCCATTTTGCCTGGTGTTGAAACTTGATGTCCTTCGAGGACTCAGTCCTCTGCCACCAATATCGAGTTGCAATCCTCCGTTATCGCTCTCCCAGATATTGAGACTTGGCACTTTACTAAAGGCCTGCCTGGCATTGTTAGTGGCCTTATTGGAAATAAGTTTCTCGATATTTATTACTTCCGTTTTCTTTCCCTCATATAAACCTCCCGCTTCTAAGGATCTTAGCTGCCTGATGCCAAAAGCATCAGTTTCTGACCCAATAACGACTTCTTTCAAGCTCGTCACTATTTCTTCTACCTCAACCTCAAAATAAGTATTACCCTGAACAACAAGTGTTTTTACCACAGGAGAAATATTGATACTTTGAAGAAGGATTTCGTAGGTACTATTGGCTGGAAGCTTAAACTCAAACCGTCCTTTTTCATCGGTTGTGGTGAGCAGTTTTTTCTGATTCAGATATAGCAATACGTCCTGAAGAGGCTCTCCCTTTTCATTTTTCACAATTCCTTTGATAGTTGATAGCTGCTGTGAATAGCTATTATGCATGTACAAGATGCTCAACACTATCAATGTAAATATTCTTCCCTTCATTAATTATCCTGTTTTTCGCCAAAAGGCAAAATCCACCCCTGTGCCATTGGATCTGCAATATTATATATATCTAAGGTTTCGTCGGTAAAAGGCTGGCTTCTTCTTCCGTTCAGCGACAATCTGCTCTTAACGTATATCTCCGGATTGTATCCTTTTTCTTCCCGGAACCGATCTCCTACATATCGCGCAAACTGTAAAATCATATCTGGCTGAGATCGCATTTGCTGCTCCTGAAAAGGAGTTAAAAACAGCTCCTGATCAACTTCTTTTAAAGTGTTCATAACCGGATCTTTGACGATAATAGATGTGTATCCGTTCTTCTCCATGAGCATAACCCGCCAGCTAAATCTGTAGCCCTGTTCATGCCAGAATAAATTGCCAGGGTAATTAAGAAACCTTACAGGTAGATAGAGTTGCACAATGACGTAAGCTATCAGAGCCCATGTAACTATTGATTTGTATCGCGGATTAAATGTTTCTTGTTTTTCTCTTCTGCTGAAATAGCCTGAAAAGGGAAGGTATGACAGGACCTTCTCGTGCCAGGATGAAGAAAAGAATATGATCGTGGAGGTAATCATGATATATGGAAACATGCCAATCCTGGGAAAGAGAATCCCAGTAAGGATATGAAATACTAACACCAGTAGGTAAGCAATGGTCCTGGTCTTCCTCATCAACAGAAAAACCCAGATGGAAATATCATAAATACAACCGGCCCAGCTAAATAAAAAAGCAACTGACTTCAAATGAACCCATTTTCCCAAAATCGGAATCGTATATTTTCCTGGCAACCAGGTAGCCATTGGCTGAGCTTTAAAAAGCCAGTCTGGATTTACCTTTGCCAGCCCGGCAAAAAAATAAACGATCGACAGTTGTATCTTAAAAATAAGAATATGCCACTGAGCGCATCGATCTGATTTTATTTTTGGAAAAAGCACAGCATCGAGTGAATACCACCTGTTTGCAGGAACCAACATCAACCAAAAAGTCAATAAACTAACCAGGTAGTAGTGATTCAGGTAGTAAGTTTTATCGATTAACTCGCTGTACGTGAACAGTAGAAGGAAAAACCCCAGGCTTAATCTGTAAAAGAGTCCAAGGATTATGAGCATTGCCAGTAATGCCATCAGGTAAAAAACGATGATCATACCACTGCCATCCAGAGGTTTTATCCAGTCAAAAAAACTAAAATGATAGCCAGGGTCAATGTATAACTCCTTCACCCATCCTTTTTGAATTGTTCTGACGGTACTGTAAAAAAGAAGTGCACCAAATGCTAACCGGAAGATCACCAGGGGAGCGATTGATACTTCCTTAAACAAATATGTTTTTAAGTTGCTGATTGCACTCATTACTAGTTAAGCAAAAAAAGGCACCATAAAATAGTGCCTTCTTCTTTCTTTAAGAAATTTTTTTAATCTCCGTCATTAGCCCCATCAGCATCCTGTATGTTGAGGATTGGAAATAAATCCGATTTGTAAAGCGTCACTAATCCCTGTATGAGATCATATAACTCTCTGTTATTATCTTCTGTAATTGAGCTTCTGCTATCTATTTCTGTATAAATTGATTGAAACTGTGCTTTGATATCGGCATCAATAGATTCCTGATCACGTGCGGTAAGCAGATCATCATAACCCTGTCCATTCACACCAGAGGAGTTGGTCCCCAGGTAAATTTTTTCCATTTCTTCAACGGCTGTTCTCACCAATGACAAAGCAAAGTTATCATTTCCATCTGCCTGAGACCTATAAAATGCCTCTATCTTAGTAGCATCCGGCGTAATTGGTGAGTCATTTGGACCAACCAACCCAATGGGGATTCCCACTTTATCTTCCCTGATAGTAAACTCATAATAAGCAAGGCTACCATTTAGTTGACCACTGATTGCACTCCCCAGACCGGTTCCGGCAGATTCAGAAAAAGGTTCTCTTAAGGAAGTCCATTGAGAAACCAAATCATCAGAGATAGTTTTCATATTAGATACCAGGGCATTTAAGAAAGCCAAGCGCTTTTCGTCCTCATTGAAATATGCTAACACGTCATCTGATCCATAAAGCATAAAATCAATTGCAGGAAATCCATCGGCACGTTCATGATCATCAGATCCGAAATTATTCGATTCTGAGTCTACTAATGTTTCGAGAACCGTCAAATCTATCGGATATAAGTTTGTCCTTTCTGTTAATCCTATGCTGGAGGTAGAGAAATAATCATGCACTGCGGCTACCTGGTAAGCAGTATATGCCTCACTGAAAGCGTTTCTCAGCGATGTAAGCGCCCCATTGTCTAAAGGTAGTGAAACACCCTGCACTGCACTTTCAAAATCGGTCATTTCATCCTGGTAAGCTTCCATTGCCGGAAGGATCACACCATCTATCTGATTGGTCAGTAAAGCTGTAAAATCATTTTCGGAATCATCTGACTCATTACCACCTTCATCATCAGTACAAGCCTGTAAGGATATACCTGCGATTACCATGATTAATAAAATAAAATGCCAATTTTTCATCATTGAGATATTTATTGTTTAAGTAGGTAAGCCAATCAACTTAATAAGAAAAGATGATTGGCTTATCTGTGATTAATTTCCTGTTAAATAATTAGAATGGTACATCTGCAAAACCAGGGAAATATGTATCCAAAGCTTGTCTTGCAGCTTCCACCTGATCGTTTGTCACATTCCAGCAGTCAATATCGTATACGCCTTCCAGATCATTAGATCCCCAGCCAAGTCCGTCAAGCACTGTAAATACCTGAGCAGATGTAATTCTTGATTCGCCTGGAGCTCCCCATGCTAAAGTGTAAATGAATGCCAATGCTTCAGAGAAGTGGTGCAATCTGTCAGCAGGATCAACGTCTGTTAAAGTCAGATTTAAGTAATGGAAAGCTGCTGCTGCAATTCCAGCTTCAGTATATAATAATACATCAGCTCTTGCTGCATTGTAAAGCTCCTCATTAGTAGTTTCTTCTAATGAAGTGTTACCTTCACCGGCTTTCAATACAGTTCTTCCGAAAAGGTAAGAATCGAAAACCCTTTGTGCAAGGTTGATACCGTAAGCTTCTTCTGTTTCATCACTGAAATCGAAAGTGTAATTAGAAATAAATTCACCGTCACCATTGGAAGTGTTAGCAAGGTTTGGATAAGTAGCAGGATTTACTGCAAAGTATCCAAATGACTCATCAAATGCATGTTGTCTTGCAGTTCCTTCAGAAGCATAGTCATCACCTGCATCAGTCACGTTATTTGTGCTTTGAGCTCCTGCCTGAGCTGGCCTTAAGTAATCAGCTGCCAATTGGTTATACAAAAGTGGGCCATATAATCCTTTTTCAAGTATTTGAGCGTATTCCAATCCTCTGGCACTGAAGTGTCTGTCACCAAGGATACCAGCGGTACCGTCAGAAGCTGTTCCAGTATTATCATTACTTGAGGAAACCAATAAATCAGCTAAAACTTCGAAATCATCAGCAACAGATTGGTCACCATTATCAAAGTTTAATTCATCAATTTTTGTTCTGATTTCAGTTGTACTTACTGCAACACCGGTGAAGAGTTCGTTATTGCCATTTCTTAGAGCGTCTCCTAAATCAGCAGTGATAGGCTGATCTCTTAAAACACCTCTGATTTGTCTTAATTGTTCTACTCTAGTCACCTGACCATTGTATGCCGCTGGAGCAAGAGGTCCGGTAGTAGCAAGGTTTTCAGGATAAACGGTTGGAACAGTTAATCCAATATTCACCTCACCTAATGCATCGATGTTACTCATTAAAAAACCAGCATCTGGTCCACTAGGTTCATCAGTATCGTCATCACCACAACTGGCCAAAATGGCAATTGCCATGAGTCCTACAATTAAAAGCTTGTTAATAGCTAAATTTTTCATTTTCTGTTTGAAATTTGTGTTCTACTTAAAGAACTATATTATTTAAATGTTTTATTTATTCGATGAAAAACCATCGATATACTATTAAAATCACTATTTATAGTGACTACTTTTCAGTATTTTGATGAGCTGTTAGACTATTTCAAATAATAGCATGACTCCTCAAAATTCCCGCAAACTTAATTAAGACTAATTTTAAATAAGCATTTTTAGATAGAAAAAGTGATTTTTTTAATAGTAACCACATCTTAGTTGAAGATTATCCAATAAACGACACATATCAATGAGAATAAGATAAATTTAGGACTTAACTTTTACAAAAACTGTAAGCAGAGACTTAGTTATGTTAATTATCAAATAATTATCATATGATATATATTGAATTGTAAATGACTTTCAGTTTCGGAAACAGTTTTAATATCATTTGGTCAGAGAATTTTAGACACAATTTTTTGAGATTAAGTGAACTAAAAGGGAATTAATTAGTTTAACTTTAGGTTTATTTAGACTTAATATAAATTGCGCTAATATAAGTTATCTCAAAAAGACCTAATAGGAAAGAGCACGTGATATTTTCAATATTGATTTCTGATGAACAGTACCTCACCAAAGAAGGACTTAAGTCTATTATTAAAGACAATCAGGAATTTAAATTGATAGATAGGGAGGTAGGCAAGCCTGAAAAGTGGACAGAATCAATCAAAAATCTAAAACCCGATATCTTCGTAACAGATTATCAATTATACGAGGGTGATACAGAGGATAATATCATCGCATTAAAGAATATTTCTAAAATTACCAATGTCTTGATTATTTCAGATGACCAGAAAAGTGAAAGGGTCAGAAAAGTAATTGATCTGGGCATCAAAGGCTTCCTCACTAAGCACTGTAGTCCGGAAGAAGTTAAAACCTGCCTGTCTAGCATCAAATCGGGAAACAGATTTTTTTGTCAGACCATTATGTCAATCATACTCAATAGCAATTCACCCACTGAAACTGTTCCGGCATTAAAGGACTTGTCCGAAAGAGAATATGAAGTATTAAAACTGATTGGGAAAGGATTTACCTCTAAAGAAATATCTGAAAAACTTTTTATCAGCATTCACACTGTGAATTCCCACAGGAAAAATCTCCTAAGAAAACTAGATATGAAATCCCCTGCACAGCTGATCGTATTTGCATTGGAAAACCTGTAGACCAATCTGCAATATGAGAATCCCTAGTACTAGCGATTGACTGTGCTCAATATTCGAGCTACTTTTGTCTTGTTTAGAATTATTCTAAATAGTATTTGTAAACAAATATGAACATTGACATTATGTATAGATTATTTTCACTCTTACTTGTGTTAACGCTTTGCGTAGGGCAGGCTGAAGCACAAAAATCAAAAAAACAGGACGTAGCTGCCATTCTGGGGATGTGTGGTTGCTACAAGGTGGCATTTAGTTTTGCTGAAACGTTTTCACCAATCAGGGGATATGAGTATCCGCCAAACTATTATTCCGGTGCTTTGGAATATGCAATGCCTGTAGAAGTTTCGAAAAATAAAATTACTATTCAGCATCTTCTGGTAGTTGGTGATTCTACAGTTATTAAGCACTGGAGGCAAGACTGGATTTATGAAAACACAGATTTGTATACTTATCACAAAGACAACACCTGGTTATACAAGCCCCTTGCCAAGGAATCAGTGAAAGGACAATGGACACAAAAAGTGTATCAGGTGGATGATAGCCCGAGGTATGAGTCGAGTGGTTCCTGGGTTCATAAAGATGGCAAGCACTATTGGGAAGCCTACGCTGATGCGCCTCTGCCGAGAAGAGAATACTCTAAGAGAAGCGACTATAACGTGATGATCAGAAGAAATCGCCAGCAAATTACCGATAGCGGATGGGTCCATGAACAGGACAACGACAAAGTGCTCAGGGAAGATAGTGACGAGATCATCTCCAGAGAAAAAGGAATGAATACCTACAAAAAAGTAGAAGAGAGTAAATGTCAGCCAGCGATCGATTGGTGGGCAAACAACTCTCCGTACTGGAAAGATGTAAGAATTGTATGGGACGAATTATTTGCTCAGAAACAAACTGTAAAACTCAACATGAAGGTGGATGATACCATCTTGTTTATGAGATTGTTTGGTCTGGGAGACGAATTTAAAGGTGAGGCTTATAACTCCGCAGAAGCGCAGAAAAAGATTAAAGAGGCCATCAATTTACACCTGGCAAAAGACACAAGAATAAGTTTAAAGTAGTAGTAATTTCTTCATAACTAAGCTGAATGTATTCTCAATGTATGCTTGTTTTATCGCTTTCGTACTAAGAGTCATTTAGTGAGACCTCAGAAGGGTGTTATAATCTGGCGAGTATTTATCTATGTAATAGAGCCGATTAGAGATTTGACATTCCGGGTTGTAAGCCCTTCATGAGGCACTACCATTTTTTTGACAAATAAGTAAGTAGATCAAATGTGTAATCTCACAGACCACGTTTTACTCAGTGAAACCCAAAAAGCAAGAATGTCCCGTTGCAAAGGATGTGGACAATATACTCTGGTATATAAGAATGTTTATTTGACTTTTAATGAAAACGAATATCAGAATTTCAAAACAACACTGAGGGGTTTAAAACCCGCGGATTTTAATAAAGACCATCCGAGTGGTGATCTACATGTTTTACTTAGAAATACCAAAACCCATATGGGTGTATCCTTTTCAGTGAAAGAAGTTGAAGAAGTGCTGGAGATTATTCGGGAGGCAGAACTTTTTGAAGAGGTGTTTTCAATATTGTACACTAAATGATTAACCTATGAACGCTCATGATTACGATATCATTATGGCGCAGATTAATGAAGCGCTGGAATCGAAGGCAGGTGACAAACCTAACAGCGCTAAAATTTCACAAATCATTAGATCAACAGAATGCCCCTATTTAATGGCGTTGATCCAATCGAAGCTTCCTGATTTTAGACCCGGTAAAAACTCATGAACGATTCAGCAGACATATATACCTATTCCAAAAGTAAAAATGGGCATATTTACTCCTGCATACATTGTGGCATGATTCATCTGGTATATAAATCATTGGCTATTGCTCTTTATCAGTTTGAGTTCGACGCACTGCTAGATTGCCTTGATCAATTGGAAGAAGAACACTTCGATTTTCCGCACCCCAACGGACTGGCAGCAACGCTTACCTTCAATAAATTTCAGGAGGGATTCTTTTGCATTGTTCGAACAGAATTCGATGAATTCCACAAGCTGGTTTCGGAAGCCTCTCTCATGATCAATGTTCATAAACTAATTAGTTGAACACAATCGATTCAAACTTTGCATTTCAAACCTAACACCTAGTTCAGCATCATTAACAAAAGCGATCATCATCATTCAAACTATATCATGAAAATAGAAGTTTTTGAAAATGAACGAGCAGCTGGCTATGATAACTTCGTGGAACTTTGGATCCCTGCATACAATTTCTTCATCGAGATGCTTCCTGCCATTATCAAGACTGAATCGGTTGCAAGCAAAACGGAATCAATTAATTTATTAGTGGCCGGATGCGGAACCGGAAATGAAATTAAATCCATTGTTAATGCTGGAATAAACTGCCATATTACTGGTATTGATCCTTCGCCGGAAATGGTAGCGCAGGCGCATGAAAAACTTGGTAACAGATCAAACGTGCAACTGCAGACAGGATTGGTGAAAGACCTGCCGGAAAATCCGGGTTTTCACATAGCTACACTCATATTGGTATTACACTTTTTGCAAGACGATGGTGATAAACTTAAACTGCTGAAAGATCTGCGCGCCAGAATTGTAACAGGAGGAAAGCTGATTTTGCTGGATATATTCGGAGATGATGAACTAATTACCACAAACTTGCAAATCCTGGGAAACTACCTTATTGATAAAGCAGATCCCGAAGCGATTCGTACAAGAATTGAAAGGATTAAAAATAAGATACATTACATTCCCGAAAAAAGACTGATAGCATTATGCCTGGAAGCAGGATTTTCCAAACCTGTGAGAATTCACCAGTCTACGATCTACGGAGGATGGGTCATTTCAAAACCCTAACACCATTGTTTGTTGCTGAAAATGAACCAACCCCGACCCAAGGGTACGGGGTATCTCATTGGCAAAGAATTTTTTGACGACTCAGCGCCTCCGCAGAGAAGCTTCAGTGCTCACTGAGGAGTCGGGGAATTAGATATCCCTCAGAGATTAAATGAGAAAAGACCTGTAAAAAGATGATCGTGTGTTAGTATAATTTAACCTCACTGCTATCTGACAGAATTTCCTGCTACAACCTTTCACCAATTCCAACGTTTAGCATTGTAACCGCAAGTCAGCCCTCAACTTAACCAATAAAACCATGGGGAATGGCTCCAAAAATTTCGATTACAGTAACAACGCTTTTAATCATGCAGGCGCTTTCGAATCTATGCGATTCAATTCATTTGTACATGCTCCTGATGTTGATTTCGACATCACCATAGAATTTCTGGAGGACCTGGAACGGATTAAAAAAATAAGAACTCAAAAAGAATACATTCTGAAAATCAAACTTCTGATAGCCGCTGCAGTTAGTTTTGGTTTATTGATGTTTTTCCTGACCTCTTAAAAGAGAAATGTTCTGTTTACAAGACTTTTACAACAGCTATGCATGGCTGTTAGGTTTAAAATAGTTATCTTCATTTCATGAATGTTTACCATTTTCTGATCACAGTAGCCTGCGCATTAATTGGGCATTCGACAGATCATTCATATGCTGTAATCAGCTCATTGGAAGTTGAAGAAATAAAACTGGTAGAGCTCACCGAAGCTCAAAAATTCCAGCTTGCCAGTACCTTCGAAAAGGTTTACAGCATCGAAGAGAACAAATTAATTATCGATTACCTCAGTGATGTTAATGCAAACATTGGCTTTGCCATGTATCCGGAGATGAAGAGCCCGGGCGCCTACGACAGAAAGAAAAAACTGATCTATTTCAGAGAAAGCAATTCCATCAACTATCACGTTTTAGTAGAAGAGTTTTTCCATGCTTATCAGGATCAGGTGATCGGGATCGGTAATCATCGCTATGATCAGGCCTTTGTCAATATTGAGTTTGAAGCTAAATTATACGCTGATATCATTCAAATGAAATACACTGAATACCTGGTTGGTGAACTGGGATTACCCATACAGATTCTTGGCAGCAGTTCCGAAAGTTATATCAACTGGCTCAAAAGTGCCACCAATAATTTTTCTAAAGCCCCCGACTGGCCTTTTATGCAACGGCGTTATTATCATTTTCTGGAAGAGTTTTCAGCAGAAAAAACTGCCTACGGAAAAGACATAGATTACAAAGACCAGCCATTATCACTGTTTTCAGTATTTAATCCAGACGAGTTGATCAAAAGCAGGCGATAATATTTTTTGATCCCTGTTTCAGAAATAAAAAATAATATGTTCATAATCTCAAGCTTTTCAGAATAATGAAGTAGATATAACATTTTGTTTACTTAAAATCTGAAAAAATGAAAAAGAACAAATTGAGTTTAGATCAACTAAAAGTAAAGAGTTTCACTACGAGCGACACTAACAGCCTGAAAGGTGGAACCGATGGTCATCAGTTCACATATGATTGTCATTCCTGGCACAATGGCAGACCTGTTTTATGCAGACCGCCTCATCATACTGAAGACTGTGGTGGAAACTAACTAACCAGGGAAAAAACTATCCGTAACAAAGCGAACTCCGGTAGTCATTCATTGGGGTTCTGCTTTCAATTAGGGCTTTTCGCATTCAAAACTTTACCCTCAAATGACCTTTCAATACGCAGTGACTCGTTCTGTAAATCCATGAAAATTACGAATCAGGCGACTACCTGGTAAGGCAAATTGAAAAGAGCCTTAGTGCCTCTGTCCAATGCTTCCAGTTGAAATGACGCTCTTTCAACTAACCGATTGTCATTGATTACTGCCAGCCTTTCCCTGATTATCTCCTGCGCCATTGACTTATGAGAAGAATCTGCTTTTAGCGTACCAAGCCCAACTCCGTCATCAACTACCTGCAGTGATAGCAATCCATCGCTAAGGAAATAGCTGATTCGAAGGTTGCATGTATTTTCACTTTTGGCAATACCATGCTCAATAGCATTCTCAATAACCGGCTGGGCAAACATCGGTGGAATTCTGATGGCATCAACGGCGATGCTTTCATCTATTTCCACGGAATATTCAAATTTGTTTTTGAATCGTATCTGCTGCAATTCAATGTAGTTTTTAAGAGCATTTATTTCATCTTCCAGCAGAATGTAATCTTCCCTGGAAAATTCCAGCACTTGTCTCATCAATCGGGCAAACTTAGCAGTGTAAACTCCGGCTTCCAAAGGGTTGTTGGCTACCATGTAGTGTTGGATTGCAGTAAGTGAATTGAACAAAAAATGGGGATTCATTTGAATTCGAAATAACTGCTGCTGAATATTCTGAATCTCCTTATTTTTAAACTTCAGTATAGCAGATTCATTCTTCTGATTTTCAGTTTTAAAGAATGACAAAACCAGAAAAACACCTCCAAAAAGGAATAGGACATTAGAATAACCAAAATACTGTTCAGGGTAAATATCTAAGAAGTAATTGGGCACGTAAAACAGCACGATGGACAAAACCAGACTCGATACATGCACCCACCTCTTTTCGAAAAACATCAAAGTCATGATAGGAATTAGCAAGTAATAGTATTCACCGTAAAATCCTTTGAAACTTACATTGGCATTTTTGATGAATATGATACTGATCAATAAGATCATTAAAAATCGGGCAATCCGATACTGATGAAAATGTTGAAGAATAGCACACAAAAGGACACAAAATACACCGATTACCAAAGAAGCCATCTTCAACAAATCAAAAGGCAGGACGATCAGGTCAATCACAATGTAAATCAATCCCAAAAAGGCACCAATGATTACAAAGAGGTTCAGGATCCTGATTTTCTTTCTTTCAATATTTGAGAGGTTTTCTGTTATACCCAAACTGATAAGTTGATTCATCAAATGCTTCATATATTGAAAACTCACATGGAATAATTTAAGTGTAAAACTAGGTAGATAAAATTACATTCCTGAAGATTTTCAATACAGCTGAGGCAATTACAATGAAATTGATCTGATTTCCATAAGGGCATAACCTTTTATTATTTTACAACGTATAATTATTGTTTTTCAATAATTAATATTGGTATTACAATAAAA
The DNA here is from genome assembly GCA_038525605.1 of Bacteroidota bacterium. Classification (GTDB taxonomy): domain Bacteria; phylum Bacteroidota; class Bacteroidia; order Cytophagales; family Cyclobacteriaceae; genus JANSWY01. Next base: position 2,398 of record JBCBHL010000073.1, on the reverse strand, counting down.
ACAGAACGATACATGAACGAAACGATCACTAAAACCAATAAAGGCATTAAAGCTTTCAATACCATATTCATCATTGGCGTATTTTTCGCAACCACGAAGTTGATCAATTACCTGCAATGGACTTTTCAGCTGACCAAAAACTGGGCACTGCCCGAAACTCCTTTTTTCTCCAAAGTAAATCTAATCAACGGCGATGCTGAAATATCTGTAACAGCCTACCTGATTTTTGCCATTGCCTACATCATTGTATTTGGGTTTATCTTTTTGGGGCTCTATCAACTGAATGGCACCACTAAATTATTCGCTGAAAAAAAGATTTTCCAGAGAGAGATAGGTTCTGCCTTCAAAAAGGCTGGTAATTCATTCTTAGCTTTTGCCTTCGGGACATTGACCATCGATATTGCTTTTTTAGCCTGGGCACAAAGATCTAGTAGGTTAGTCGATCTGCTGTCTACAGAATTACTGGTATTTCTGATTTTAGGCTATTTAATGTATTTTCTGGCTGATATTTTCAGAGAAGGGATTACTTTAAAAGAAGAAAACGAACTAACTATCTAATTATGGCGATCGTTGTGAATCTGGATGTAATGCTGGCTAAAAGGAAGATGCAGTCCAAGGAACTGGTAGCTATTCTCGGCATAACTCCTGCAAATCTTTCCATATTAAAAACAGGTAAGGCAAAGGCGATTAGATTTTCGACTCTGGAAGCAATTTGTGAGGCCTTAGACTGCCAGCCCGGAGATATACTGGCATATGAAAAGGATTGATCAAATGCCATTTAAAAATTTGAATACATCATTTCGATAAATGATTAATAGAGCTATTTTGTCAAAAGGAAAACCGAAATTTGATCATAGCATAAATTCAGATCTGGTTTCTTCAATAATTTTATATCAATTCATGTAAAATCGTTGCTGATGGATCAGAAAATGGAGCGAAAGACGTCCTGATAGAATGAAATTGACACCCAAGACTAAAAGAAATATTTCACGAATCATTCCGTTTGGTGTGATCTGGTTAATGAGCGGTCTGGTATTCATCATTTCTGACATAGGTGTAACACGCAATCAGAACCCAAATCCTGATACTGATATTGCTTTCACAATTCCGGTATTGATTTTTGCCAATTTCGCCAACATCTTTGTCGGAACGATCGTCGGACTGCTGGAGGTCGTTTTTCTGGAAAAAAGGTTTGTGAATTACTCTCTACGATCGAAGTTCTTCTACAAATTGCTGATTTACCTGTTTTTATTCCTGATTGTGATAGTGGCATTCTATCCGATAGCTTTTATTGTTAGCAATGACTTCAGTTCCTCAGGGTTAGTAGTAAAAATGGGACGATTTCTGACTAGTGTCTCTTTTCTCACCACCTTATTTCAGCTGTCAGTATCACTAATTGTGTGCCTGATTTATTCGGCGGTGAGCGAAAACCTGGGGCATCATGTATTCCTCAATTTTTTCACTGGAAAGTATCATAGCCCGGTAGTTGAAAAACGAATTTTCATGTTCCTTGATATGAAATCGTCTACTACCATCGCTGAGGCACTGGGACATGTCAGATATTTCCAGCTGCTACAGAAATACTACAACATCATGTCTGGTCCGATCATCAACTCTTATGGTGAAGTATATCAGTACATTGGTGACGAAATTGTCATCTCATGGTCAATGGAAAAGGGGCTTAAAAATGCCAACTGCCTGAAATGCTTCTTCGAAATCCGCGACCAGCTGAATACACATCAGAGCAGTCTGATGGCGGATTTTGGGTTTGATATCGGGTTTAAAGCAGGAGTACATTTCGGTGAAGTGACTATCGGTGAGGTAGGAGCTTTAAAGAAAGAAGTAGTTTTTACGGGAGATGTGCTGAACACGACTGCAAGAATTCAAAGCCATTGCAATGATTTACAATCCGACCTGCTCATCTCCGGTGAACTAAAAAACCTGCTTCCTTCACACGATTATTCATTCAAATCGAAAGGAACGATCGCCTTAAAAGGAAGGGAAAGACAAGAGGAATTGTTTGATGTTTCTGCCCCCGATAAATGATGATTCCTTCCTTGCCACAGTAACATTTTCTACTCAAAACGAGTATTTATTAGACATTATCACGTTCAGTTTTGTATCAATATATTTTCGATATTGTAACTGTCAAACTTTGTAATCTTAAGAAATTATGAATTCATAATCACTGTGGTCCGGGATAACTTTTTTCGAAAAATCAACTTATCAGGATATGCGGAAAAGTGCTAAGGGTTTTAGGCTTAAATTCTAAGAGCAGGAGGGCAGGCCTCAATGCTCTTAAGTTAAGCAGGAAAGCCATTTAGATGGATCTAAATGGCTTATTATTTTGTTAATAAAGCATACCAAAACAATATCAACATGAGCAATTTATGCTACC
>JBCBHL010000072.1:0-24317 GCA_038525605.1 Bacteroidota bacterium | reverse complement strand
ATAGAATAATTTATTAATTAGTATCAGCTATAAAATTTGGCCCTTAACTTAAATCAAAAATGCATCTAATAAAACTAGTGTGATCACCCTTATTCAGTTAACTAAATTCATCGCAAATAGATTTACAATCAACGATTTTAATTAACACTTTGTAAGTTACAGTACAAAAATCAGGGTTTTCTAACCGAATTGACAGAGAAATCAAAGACGTCATTGCGCTGATAATGGCCTGTGACATCAAGCGTCATGCTTTCTTTTATGTTTTCGCTCAGGTCCAGTTCAGCAGTAATGATTCCTTCCTGATCAAATAAAGGTTCTGTTTGATAAAACCCATTTGGCTTGATGATCGCACTGCCACCATTCAAAATCATAAACTCCGGATCATCTGGTATGCCCGTTGTTTCCAAAAAGTCAGGCAGGTCTTTTTTTCTGAGTATTTGTCCTGCAGCAAGGACAAAACATCGCCCTTCAAATGCATACTGCCGGCTGGCAACCTGATGCATTTCATGTACTTTGGGCCAAACTGCCAAATGAATGTCTTCACCGCTGTTGTGCATGGCTTGTCTGGTCAGAGGCATCCAGTGTTCCCAGCAAATCAGACCACTTACTTTTCCAAAACCTGTTTCCACACTGGTCAGCCCTTGTCCGTCTCCGTGCCCATAAACGATCTTTTCCGTATAAGTAGGCATTAATTTGCGGTGGTGGTTGATAAGCTCGCCATGCTCATCAATAAATAGCAATGAATTGAATATCGATTTATTTCCAGTGCCGTTTTTCACTACCTCATTGATACCAATCGACACATTGATTTGAAGTTCTTTGGCTAACTTTTTAAGTATACCGATTTCAGGCCCGTCCACACTTACTCCGTTTTCATAGGTTTTGAGAAACAGCTCCTTCACTGGTTCGTGACCCCACAAACCTGCTTCGGGACAATAGTCCAGCCAGGCCGGATAGCCACTCAGCCAGGTTTCACCAAAAACAGCCAGTTTGGCACCTTCAGCAGCTGCACTTTTTAACAGGGAGACAGCTTTTTCCGTGCTTTTGGCTTTGTCCAGATAGACTGGACCGTGCTGGATGATAGAAACAGTAACTTTACTCATGATTTGAACCGATATTCCAATAAACAACTAAACGTGATAATGTCTAATTATGCCAGCTCAATTTACACATGTTTTTGGAAGCGGGAAACAGGGAATTATCCAAATGTTACTTAGAGGACTTTTGCGATTATAATCGGTAACCGAAGTTTAGAACAAACTCATTTGTTCCTGTTGGAAGGAGGGGTGACCTTCATGTCGTAGCAACCACTTTTTCTTGTCAACACCCCATGCATAACCTGTCAAAGATCCATCCGAACCTATTACCCGGTGGCAGGGGACAATGATAGCAATGTTGTTTTTACCATTAGCAGTTCCTACTGCCCTGATGGCTTTGAGGTCTCCCAGTTTGATTGACAAGTCCTTGTAAGTGACAGATGTGCCGAACGGAATATTCATCAGCTCATCCCAGACTTTTTGTTGAAAATCTGTACCTATATTATTCAGAGGCAGGTCAAAGGTTTTTCTTTTTCCGGCGAAGTATTCTTCCAGTTGCCGAATAGTTTCTTCAAAGACGGGTAGTTCCGCAATCTCCTGATCTGCTTTTGACGCAAAAGAAAGCCCCGTCAGGGAATCGCCATCACTGGTAAGTGAAAGCTGTCCGACGGGGCTATCATAGTTGTAAGTATACAATTTTTTTTATTTCTGCATTGGGTTATCCAATTTGATATCGGTCTTCGTGTAACCGGCAGGTACTTTGAAGTCAGCAAGGGTGAAGTTAGATTTCTCAGCTTTTGTTACCCAGAACTGGTCAGCAACTGATCCGTTTTCGTCGTAAGCAATCGTCTTCACAGGAATACCTTTGGTAAACATGGGGTTTCGTTCGTTATTCAGGTCAGAGAAAATACTTGCTCCCGGTATGAATGCTTCAATGCCAGGCAGGTATTTATTCAGCATGACTGACAGTTTCCTAATAGCGGCCACATCAGCCTGATTGATACCCATTGAATTGAAATCAGCGATATTCATATCGAATAAGGCTTTGCTGTTACTTCCTGATACCTGATATTTTGTTGTATTCCAGCTATTGACTTTCGCAGACCCTTTAGCGCTAAAAGTGATATTGGGATCTTTACCATTGATTAATGGAGCAAACTTTTTCTGCGTTTCAGGGGGCATATTGGCGTAAAATGCTTTGATCAGCCCCTTCATGGAGTTCAGTGTTTCACTTAATTCGGAAAGCTCTTTTTTACCAAGTGAACTGTATTGCTTCTTTCGGTGGTCCACAATGACGATCTCTTCCTTTGCAGCATCATACATCATGGTGAAATCACCACCTTGTTTAGTTTCCATCACCATCTGCGAATCGTTGATATAAATGATGGACTCAGCTTTATTTCCGGAAGCTGATGTCTGGCTTTGCGTTACCAGTTTAAGACCCGGGCCTGCTAATACAGTCGACGAGATCAGCAGGCAAATTGCTATTAAAATGTTTTTTTTCATGTTTGTTTTTTTAATCGGTGAGATTAAAAGTTCCTTCCGGAGGAGCGTCCATCACCTGTAGTTTGGTAATCGCATTTGGTCGTCCTCTTTCAGTAGCCAATAATACACCACTATACTCTTTATAATCGTCCCAGGCGAGGTTAAAGTTTGGTTTTTCCTGATCTTTTTGTCGGAAAAATGCCCATTGAGCTACCAGCTTCCTATCTTTGGAGACGTAAATTTCATATCTGTTTTCAGGAGTTACCCCTACTTCTTCGAAGGTAAGCTGCAAAATGTGTGCCGCTTCTCCCGTAAGTGTAGTGTCTTCCCTCAGATACTTTAACGTAACTCCGGAGTCTTTTAGTTTAAATGGCATTACCAACCAGTAAGCGTCATTGATCCAGGCAGACTTGCCGTAGTTACCAAATTTTGTGAGAGAATCCGCCTCTGTGATCAATTGACCATTCATTTTTAGCTGAACATCAGTTGTGTCCTTCAGGTTAATAACCACCGATTCCAGTGGGCCACCTCTCAGATTATCTACGCGAACTTTACCAGAAGGCTTGTCCCAGGTGAGCTTTCTACTCTCATAGAAAGTCCACGAAATAGTATTCAAGTCGTCCCAGGCTTCTCTGCCGCCCATTTGTTTCATTACTTCATCGGCAATTTCGATAGCTTTTGCATCAGATGCCGATTCGTTGAAACCGGGAAGTGCCGGGTTTTCTATCAATGGTTCTGCTGATTGGCTGTTTGCGGAATCAGCTTTTTGCTCTGTAGGTGTAGTACATCCGTAGCATAAAAAAAGTGCTACAAAAACCTGGATTGTTAGTTGTTGCATCCTTTGAAATTGTTGTAGCACTAATTGAAGAAAATATCTTCAGAAATAAAAATTTTTGAACCGCTATTACAAGCTGATAGGCAATTTGCTTAGTAATTGGAGGTCATCATCAGTACATCTAAACTGGTAAATACCATCTTCGCCCGTCAGTATCAAAACATCATCTCTGAATAATACGTCATTGGCGAAATACTCATCGTACGTTTTTTCAAAAATCGGATTGGAAGGATCTGTCAGATCAAATTGTTTCAACCCTGATGCACCATCGCAAACGAACAGTTTGTTGTTACATCCGATGGCCAGTCCGCGGGGGTTGTCGAGGAATATTTGATTCACAGAAAAAGTATTTCTCGGATCTTCCACATTGATTACTTCCAGCACATTGAGCTGAAACCTGTTATTACACGAGAACCCGTCTCTAATGGTCACATAGGCGTAATTGCCTCGGGCAACCACAGGATCGCATCCGGTAGCATGGAAGAAGTTGGATAAATACTGAGGTCTGGATTTATCTTCTTCAATGTCATAGATAAACAATGAGCTTGCCGATCCAATGAATAATTTACCATCGTATGGGAAAATAGTTTCGAGTCCGGTACCAATTGTTACCAGATCCAGTACTTCAGGGTCTGCCAGATTCGAAATGTTGACAGGGATAATACTAGTCGTGTTTAGTGCATATAAATGATCATCGACAATTGCGATACTTGCCAGTGAACCACCAGATGACGTGCCTGAAGAACCAAAAATCCCCGAATCATTGTCTGCATCACAACCAAAGAATAAAACGGGTGTGATTACTAATAGTATGATGATTAATTTTTTCATTGTTTGAAACATTTAGGGTCATTAATGGTAGCTCTTTCCCATCCGACAACTACTCCTTTCGATGGGTCAGCACACTCAAAATAAGTATTGGTTTCTAAGGGAGCCAGCCCGTTTTGCATAGCATCCGACATCCTTTCGATGATTTGTAGGTTTCTACTGGCGTCAAAAGTGAAGGAAACCAGGTCGTTGTAGTTGTTGGCAAAGAAAATATTATCTTTTACAGCAACATCTGTATTGCCAGGAATCGTAATGAAAAACAATGCCTGCGGTGTGGCAGGGTTGGTATTGTCAATTACATGGAAACCTTCTCCTATGATGGTAACAATTAAAAATTCGTTGTAAGTAAAAATTTTACCGGGGTTTACAATTTCCCTTGGGTCGTTGACAGTTACATTGTAGGCAACTTCCGGAGACTCATAGATCGGGACCATTCCCTGAACAGCTCCCTGCGGTCTTGAGCCAATGAAATCATCTCCATCCTCGACACAGGAGAAAAGCATAGCGCTCAGTGTAAGTAAAGTTAAAATTCGAAACATTGTATATAGTTTAGTACTGGTGCTGCCATAAGACAGACAATAAGTCTTAGGTTTCAAAAAGCGACCTTGATTCAGGATGGAAGTGTTTGAAATTCGCTGCTGAATTGTCAGTCATTTAAACAGACCCGCCCAATTCCTGAAAGGTTGGCTGTAAAATGAAATTCTGCTTTAATTGAATGAAGCTCAATTGTCGGCTTGCAGCTTACAGGATTTGATTTAACTGGCGCTAGAAGGCATAAAAAACCCCGACGATCCTTTCGGATGTCAGGGCTTCCTGATTTTTTATTGACTGCTACTACTTAGTAGAATCTGTATCTTGTATCGGAAACATCAGCAAATTCTTTGATAGTATTTTCTAATTGCTGATTGAGTTTTACTTGTCTTGATTGTAACAACTGATCTCTGATAAAAGTGTAGTTATCTTGCTCCTGTGCAGGAGTTTTGCTATCTAGTTGAAGGATAATTACTCCGTTATCGGAAGCGATTGGAGATGTTTTCTCACCTTCATTTAAAGCAAAGGCTAATCCTACAAGTTCAGGAGCTGCGCCTACACTGTTCAGTGAATTAGAAGACAGTTTCAATCCGGTCATTGAATAAACTTTAGCTTCAGAACCAAAAGCAGCAGCGATATCTTCCAGAGAACCAGAAGCTCCTGATAGCTTACCTTGGATGTAATCTGCTTTTTTCTCGTTGATCACTTTTCTTTCTACCTCGCTCTTCACAGTTTCCAGCTTGGCAGTTCCTTTTTCCTGCATGCTTGTTACTGCAGCAACTACATATTTGTTATCAAGATCATAAACTTCAGAAACACTTCCTTTATCTGCATCTCTGAAACTCCAAGCTACAATCGCTCTTGCCTCAGAAAGGTTGTTGATTCTGGATTCGTTTTGAGTAACTCTTTTCTTTTCAAGAATTTTCATTCCTTCTTTTTCAGCATTTGCTTTGAATTGCTCATAATCTTCTGCACCTGCTGCGAAATTCTCAGCTTTTCTGTAGTACTGATTGATTGTTTCGTCAGAAGGATAGATTTCTTTTTCAATCTGTGCGATTTTGTATGAGTCTCTTACTTTGGTCTCAGTCACGTCAATGATGTGATAACCAAACTGGCTTTCCACAACATCTCTTAACAGTCCTTTCTTCGTAGCAGCCATTACTGCGTCATTGAATTCAGGAACCATTTTCCCTTCAGTAAACCAGCCAAGATCACCACCTGTTTGTGCTGTTCTGTCGGTATTGTATTCTGCTGCTTTTTCTGCAAAATTTGCACCGTTTCTAATCTCTCTTAGGATGCCCTCAGCTTTCTTTTTAGCTTCAGCCTTTGCCTCGTCAGTATCACCTTCCGGAGCGATGACAATATTGCTTGCTCTTGCAGAATATTTGTCGCTCAGCGCAGAAATTTTATAAAGTACATATTTGTTGCCTTTCAGGTAAGGGCCAAATACAGTTCCAACTTCCAGTTCTTCAACACTCTTAAGTTCCTCAGGCATGTCGTCTTTTCTCACTGTTCTGAAAGGAGTAAAAGCTTCGGAGTTTCTTTTTGCGAAAAGCGAATCTTTTTCAGAAGCTTGTAGTTCAACCATAAGCTCTTCCACTTCTCTTTTTCTGGCTGCACTGTCAATAGCGCTTGGCTCTACAGCAAACTCCACATAACTGATGTTTCTTGAAGCTTCTACCTGATACTCGTCAGCGTTATTGGAAATATAGCTCTCCAACTCACTGTCCGTAACTTTTGCTAAAGAATCAGATACAGAAAGGAAAGGCACGTAAACGTAGCTTACGGATGCATCTCCGTTTTTGGCCATGTAGTCCATTTTAGCTTCTGCAGCCGTCACGTAGTTAGTGTTTAGAATCAGGTTCTGATACTTTTCAATTCTTCTGTAGGAAGCAACCTGGCTTTGTAACTGATCCCATGCTTCTCTTTGCTGAGCAGGGTAGTTATTGTAATTGTCTAAGAAATTAAGAACATTCTCTTTTTGAAACTGACCAGTCTGAGGGTTTGTAAAGTTCTGTCTGATGATAGGGCTAACGTAATTACCTCTTACAATTTCTTCAAGCTCATTGTCTGGTAGTCCGATACCTAGTTCATCAACCTTTTTACCATATGAGATTTCTCTTACAAGCTCGTTCCAAATCTGGTCTCTGTAGAATGGCAGCTGAGCAGAAGGGATTGCTCTTCCCTGTGTTACTAACTCTACTCGCTTGTTAAAGTCCAGGTAATCAATCTCTTCGCCTGCAATTTCACCGACAGAATTTTTATTTCCGCCCAGGATTACAGAATTAGGACCCAGGATATCTCCACCCACTAAAAACAGGATCAATCCAAAGGCAATCACACCAACTGCCAGACCTGTTTTTTCTCTTATTTTATTAATTAAAGCCATGTTAAAACTTATTTGAAGGTCGCAAAAATAACCTTATTATGCTTAATTCAAAAGCAGATTGTCATTCAGTTTTCTGATCTTCTCTATTTATGATGGTCATTTTCACCCGATCTATCCGATTATCCTCCAATGTGATGATGGTAAAGACAAAATGCTCAATTTCAATTACTTCGTTTTTTTCCGGGATATTTTCGTTGTATTCCAATATTAATCCACCTAATGTGTCAAAGTCTCCCTTCGGCAGTTGCCAGTCATACTTGTCGTTGAGGTAGTCTATTTCATGCCGGGCACTCAAAATATAATTGTTTTCATCGATGGCTTCTTCCGTGAGGTATTCATCGTCATGTTCGTCCTGAATTTCTCCAAAAATTTCTTCGATGATGTCTTCTATTGTGACAATTCCTGATGTTCCTCCATATTCATCTACCACCAGGGCAATACTTTTTTGTTCGGAGATAAACTGAATCATCAGCTCATTGGCAGGCATGGTTTCCGGAACAATGATGATGGGGTTGAGAATGGATTTGATGTCTTTCGGTTTTTTGAAAAGTTCCAGTGAATGGCAATAACCTATGACATCATCAATGGATTCTTTGTAAATGATGATTTTAGAAAAACCGGAACTGATCAGCGTTTTTTTCAATTCTTTGATTGAGTCAGTGATCTCCACGGCAACAATTTCAGTCCGCGGAATCATACATTCCCTCACCTTGATGGTTTTAAACTCTACGGCATTATGGAAGATTTTAGCATCTACTTCCTGGTTTTGGTTTTCTTCGTTATTGATCACCGAACTTTGTATATAGTTACTCAGGTCGGTGAGTCCAAAAACAGGTTTTTCTTCAGAATATTCCAGCCCCAGTACTTTGACGATCAAAAACTTCGAAAAGATCAGTACCAGTGATACGATAGGGTAAATCACCCCCCTGATCAGCATCATAGGGAAGCTAAAGATTTTTATCAGCGATTCAGGGTTGAGTAGAAAGATGCTTTTGGGTAGAAACTCGGCAGTAACCAGCACGATAATCGTAGAAATCAGCGTTTCGATAAATAGCACAATGCTGTCTGAGCCATATGGAAAAAGCCAGGCCTCTACGAGAGGCTTAAGCAATTGGGTCATGAAGATACCATAGAGAACCAATGCTGCATTATTTCCGATGAGCGTAGTTGCCAGAAAGCGTGCTCTGCCATTGTAGAAAAGGCCAATTAGCCAGCCTGTAAATCCGCCTTTCTTTTTTTCTATTTCTACAAATACGTTGTTGGTAGAGATGAAGGCAATTTCCATTCCTGAGAAAAATGCTGAAAGTAGCAGGCAGGCGAAAATCATTAAGATGAGATAAATGTCCATTACCGTTTACTTTTCTTTTTAGTTTTTTTCTCCGCTACTTCTTTTTCAGCTATTTTTTTTTGCCCCTTTCGGTATCCATAGAAAAAGAGAAGCCCAAGACTAAGCATGAAAATCCAGTAAGAGTTGGCAAATCCGAACCTGATGGATTGGTCTACCCCAATGACCATAAAGCCGAGACTAAACATCAATGACAAGGCATCAATTAATTTCATATTTTAAAAATAACAGGTAAGTGGCGAGCTACAAAATGCATGTTATTGAAAATTTTGCCCAAGGTCTTTTTCTCCCAGAGCTCTCAGAATTTCATATTCGGAAAAATCCTGTGTGGCGGTAAGGCCTTCGCCATAGGTTGGCAGGCTGTCTTCATCGAAGATGGTGACGAACCTTTCGGTGTAAAACTTCTTATTGCTGGGATCCCAGAAAAGCTGTTCTGTATTTAATCTTTCTTTTGTTTGCAGGTTGAGAACTTTGACGTTTCCTTCTCCCCGGTAGATATTTTCTTTTTTGTCGTAGAATACACTGTCAGCTTCGAAGGTTGTTTTTAAAGCTTTGGTATTTTCGTCATAGATTTCCAGCAGCATACCTCTTGGCCATATTTGGTCGCCATTGTCAAATTTTTCTTCTCTTGGAGCTTTCAGCAAAAACTTGACCACCCCTTCGTCTGAAAAGCGGGTGACGATCGTGTCCATGATAATAGTAGGGCCCTCATATTCCACCTGATTGAGAATAGATTTATCTCCTCCACAGGAAGTCATCAGGATGATTAACAGACCGACCAGCAATACTTTGTTCATGACCTTTTGTACTATGATGAGTAATGTTCAACAGGTAATTTCACAGAAATTATAAATAAAAACGGGGTGTATCAGTAAAATGATACACCCCGTTTTATGATTTAATACAATTTTTTAGTTGGAAGGTCTTCTTTCCAGAGATACTGTTTCACCTACCCAGCATCCTGTAGATAAAGACTGTCCTTCTTTGAATCCTTCGCTGAAGATTTCATCGATAGATGGGAACTGCGCTTTAGCGTTTACCATTCCTGTTGATGATCCTGCTCTTTTATACATATTGTATGCAGCGATAAAGACCGTTCTGTCCTGTACTTTACTAACACCTTGCTTACAGTCTTCGAAACTATTCATGTAAAGGTCTCCTATTAACTTATATGCTTCAGAAGCTGAAGGATCACTAGCCAATGCTTTTCTCGCAAAATCCCTGGCGGTAGACTTTCTGCCTTTTGATGCCATAATTTTTCCAACGCTTACATAGATTTCAGCTTTTTTCAGGTTGTCTTCACTCAATTCAGCGGCTTTCTCGTAAAGCTCGATTGCTTTGTCATAATCACCCTCTCCAGTTGCTTTTTGTGCGAGGAACTTGTAGATACCTGCATTTGGTTCAGCTTCTCCAATTACTGTAGCTGCCTCTACTGCAAGAGGAGCAGAAGTACACTTACCGTCAAGCATCAATTTAAAGATTTTCTTAGCCAGTTTCAGATCTCTCGTTTCTGAGAATTTCTCACCGAAGATTTCAGTTACTTTATCACAAGTAAGGTCTACCACGTTGATCAACAATTTGTCAACATTATCAAGTGTTCTGATCAATCTTTGTTTTTTGGAATCAGAAGAACCAACGTTTTCCAATTTAAAATCTATGATATCAGTAATAGTGGTATATCTGTCCAGGATTTCGATATCAGAAATTTCATTTCCTGCCAGCTTGTATCTTCTAACCACATCCATGTATGCAGCAAGGTTGCCATCATATACTTTGTTACCGTTTAATTCGAATGTTCTGTCAAACAGTTCTAACAACTTTGGATATTCCGCTCTATCATTTTTATTGAATCTGTAGGCATCTAAAGCCATTCTGTTAAGAACTTTGTCTTCTGATCCGAAGTACTCTATCCTTTTGAAATACAGATCAAGTGTTTTTTGCTGATACTCTTTTTTAAGAGTTTCGTCTTTTGTAACATCAGCCAGGCCTTTATAAACTTTCACCCCATTCTGATAGAGGGAAACATGCATCTTAGGGCATGATGCTAATAATTCGTCTAATGGACCTTTTGCACTTTCGAAATCTGCTGCTTTAACATTGTCTGAGAAAAGTGCGTTTTTTTCTTTGGTTTTATCCACGGGGTCACACCAATACCATCCAGGCTGAGCATAGGCAGCCGTTGTGAATATCATGGCAACTAAAGTGAACATTCCCGCTAATACTTGCTTTTTCATAATCATTCCTTTAATCGTACTTTCTTCGGACGAACCATTGGTTATCATTAATGGTAGCTCCGAAAACAAATTTAAAGTAAGTTTCTCTAATTAATTCATTGTCTGTTGTGCCTCTTTGGCCAACTTTGAACGCTAAATCCAAACTAGAGTATCTACCCACTGGTAAGGAAGTTCCAAAATTGATGCCAAAATCGCTCAAGTTTCTTTCATTTATCTGATACGGCAGCTGTTCGTAGGAGATGCCTGCCCTGTATGTTGCCCTTTTAAAGTAACTGTTTACGTCGTTATATGTTGGAATATATTCTCCGCCAACGGATAGTTTGATTGCATTTCTAAGCTGATCAGTACCATTTTCAAAACCACCATTGTCCGACCAGTTTCTAATACTAAGATCAATTCCTATCCCGTACTTATTCGCTTTTTCATACCATATACCGATTGCGGTGCTGCTGGGGATTTCAAACAGAACATTTCTTGAAATGGTCAGGGTGTCTGCTTCAACTACAAAGTCATTGATAGTCACTCTCTCTATTCTTTCTTCTCTTTCACCAGCTAAACCTGCCGATAATTCGTGTGTTAGTCCGATGTTGATGATTCTATCTTCGGAAATAGTTTTGCGGTAGCTGATTCCTCCGAGAATATTTACGTCATTGTAGTTAGTGCTCTGCACAAATCTTGATTGAAAATCCGATACAATACTGGTATCATTGACAATCACGCCGTTACTGGCCTGAATTCTACCAAATACGTATTTTACTCTGGTTCCAATACCAAAATTCTTTCCTATTTTGATTCCTGTTGAGAAAAAAGCCTGTGTGAGACCACCCTCTCCGGAAAGATTTGTACTGGAATTTATCTCTGTACCTTCTATGAGCTGGTTAGTGGAAATGTTGTAGTTGACCGTGCTGAAGGGCAATATCCCAAAACTGGTAGTGAATTTGCCTCTGACGATCGGCAGAGAAATTGCCAGGTTTCTGAGTCCGCCGGTTCCGCTACTTTCTGCTTGTTGCAGAGAGGCAAACCTTCTGTTTTCTCCTTCTAAAGCTACCTGAAAGGTGCTGAAGGAGTTTCTGTATAGCCACGCCGGATTAGTGTGATTGATATGCCACAATGAGGAATAACCAACTCCTAACTCTCCTAATGCCTGATTGTGGGTAAAGCCTTCGAATGCCAGATCACCAACTCCTAAAATAGAATACGGCGAAACAACAGATTGAGCAGATACCAGGTTGTAGCCCAGTATAGTAACCAAAATCAGAAATCCTTTAATCTTCTTCATTCTCTTTTAAAATCCTATTTAAACCAATTAGGATCAATTTTGGGGCTACAAAGATGTGAGCTTTTATTGTAGATTCAAAACGATAACTATCTCCACCGGTGATTATTGTATTTAATAATTCATATTGTCCGCTATATGTCGAAATAAATCCTTCAATTTCAAACAAAATCCCATTAATTACACCACTCAAAATAGAGTTTACAGAACTATCTCCTGTGACATCCGGCCAACTTTTGTGGTCGGAAATTTCAATTTGAGGTAATTTGCTGGTATAATCATGCAATGACTTCAGTCTGATGCCTATCCCCGGCGAAATCGCACCTCCGTAGTAATTGCCCGCTTTATCCAGGAAGTCGTACGTGATGCATGTGCCAATATCAATTACCAGATTATTCCGGTCAGGAAACAACTCGTATGCGCCCATAATAGCAGCAACTCTGTCAAGCCCTAAAGTGTCCTTAGTCTTATAATGTACTTTTAAGGGCAAAGGTGTTTCTTTGGAGAATATTTTAACCCTGGCAATCTTTTCGAGAGATGCAGCTATCTCTACATGCCTGTCAGTTACTGATGAGATAAATACCGTACTTACTTTGGCAGAAACCGCATAATCCGAGAGATCTTCTACATTCTCCCAATTGCGATAGTCTTTAATCCCTGTCGCATCGGAAAGAGCAGTTTTAATCAATGTATTTCCTACGTCTACCAGTAAATTTTTCACCAGACACAATTTTCAGAATCGCAATTTAAGTTAGATTTCCGAATCTTGCATGTATCCGTATATGAACCAGTCTGATTTGTTATTGAATGCCCGATATGGGCGTTGAACGGTAGCTGGAGCTGAATGCGATATTGTACGGAAATCATTGACCATAAAGATTGAGTTAATTGAGAAAAGAGGAATCTCATTATTTCCTGCTAAATTGATGTTGATAATCAAAAAGATGGGAAATTCAGAAAAAGTAGCAGGAATCGGATTGATGTCGGGGACGTCTCTCGACGGCTTGGATATGGCTTATTGTGAATTTTATGTGTCTGAGGATCGCTACGATTTTAAAATTGCCTGTGCCGAAACGATCAACTATTCCGATGATTGGAAAAATGAATTGACTTTTGACCCCAACGTTTCTGCTTATGACCTCAAAAAACTGGATTTGAAGTTTGGTAGCTGGATAGGTCTCCAGGTAAATGAATTTATAAATACGCATCAGTTAAAACCCAGCTTTATCGCGTCTCATGGCCACACCTGGTTTCACGAGCCTGAAAACCGGATCAATCTGCAAATTGGTGATGGTTATGAAATCTACAGGCTCACCCGAATACCAGTCATTAATGATTTCAGGAGTCTGGACATTCGCATGGGCGGGCAGGGAGCACCTTTGGTGCCCATTGGTGATGAGTTGCTTTTTCCAGCTTATGATTGTTGTGTAAACCTTGGAGGGTTTGCCAACATTTCAGGTAAAGCTGGCGGCAAAAGGATATCTTTTGATGTGATGCCTTTCAATTTGCTGCTAAATTTCTGTTCGCGTAAGCTGGGCCTTGCTTTTGATGCCGGGGGAGAGATGGCCAGCAGCGGAAAACTGATTTCAGCCCTAAAATCTGATCTTGAAAAGCTGAAGTATTTCTCAGATTCACCGCCCAAATCGTTGGGTGTGGAATGGTTGCATAGAGAGGTATTTCCGATACTGGAGAGTTACAAAGGTGAGAAAATTGCAGATTTGTTGTATACCTACACACTTTTTAGTGCAGAGCAATTACTTCAAAGTTTCGATGTTTTCGACAGATACCGAACCGTGCTGCTGACGGGTGGGGGAGCGTATAACCAATATTTTGTGGAGCAACTAAAGTTGATGAGTGGAGATCGCACGAAGATTATTCTGCCAGATCCTGGGGTAATTGATTTCAAAGAAGCGATGGTCTTTGCATTTCTTGGACTGCTGCGGTTGGATAACAAGATCAATTGCCTCAATCAGGTGACAGGAGCCTCAAAGTCTGTTTCGGGAGGGATTATATATGATCAATTTATCAGTTGAAATGGTGAATATTAGACCATTTAATTGATCGCTTACTCAGGTATTCTCAGTTAATTCTTTGCAGGCAGGGACAAATCATCCAAATAGTCCGCTGCTAAGGTATCTGTCGCCACGGTCGCAGGTAATACAGACGATTACACCTTCATCTATTTCTTCGGCAATTTTGAGCGCAGCATGTAAGGCTCCACCACTACTCATACCTGCCAGGATACCTTCTTCTGAAGCCATCCTTCGGGTCATTTCTGTTGCCTGATCCTGACTGACATCTATAATTCGGTCAACTCTTTCAGCTTCGAATATTTTCGGGAGAAATTCCGGAGACCACCTTCTGATACCCGGTATTCTTGAGCCGTCTGTCGGTTGTGTTCCTACAATCTGTATAGCAGGGTTTTGTTCTTTGAGATATCTTGAGACACCCATAATGGTGCCTGTAGTTCCCATTGCAGAGACGAAGTGAGTTACCTCACCATCAGTATCGCGATATATTTCCGGGCCAGTGGTGTGATAGTGCGCTTTGTAGTTATCCGCATTGCCAAACTGATTGAGGATGAAGTAGCCTTCATTTTCAGCCATTTCTTCTGCCAGTTCTCTGGAATATTCAATGGTTTTTTCTGCGGGTGTCAGGATGACTTTAGCACCATATGCTTCCATAGAGAGAACCCGCTCTTTAGTGGAGTTGTCCGGCATGATCAGGGTCATTTCAACACCCATTACGCGGGCAATCATAGCAAGGGCGATTCCTGTATTTCCGCTTGTAGCCTCTACTAGTTTGTCGCCGGGTTTGATATCTCCTCTTTCAAGCGCACTTTTGATCATGTTGTAGGCCGCCCGGTCTTTGACACTTCCACCAGGGTTTTGTCCTTCTAGTTTGGCAAAAATTTTAACATTGGGATTTGTTGGGATTTTCTGAAGGGAAACCAGTGGCGTATTTCCAATCAACTTGAATAAGCTCATTATTTAATTTTCTTTGTAAATATACAGATCGGTCTGATCCGTGTTGCTGTTAAACATTTTTGCCTGATAGTAGATTTTAGTATCGCTTGGTACACTCCGTGTAATCCAGACATTACCTCCAATAATAGACCGTTCACCGATAATGGTTTCACCACCTAAAATAGTAGCGCCAGCGTAAATGACCACATGGTTTCCAATGGTTGGGTGCCTTTTTATTTCAGCATCAGACTTATTGACGCTCAGTGCTCCCAAGGTTACTCCCTGATATATTTTTACATGCTCACCGATGACTGTTGTTTCTCCAATTACTACTCCGGTACCATGATCGATGCAAAAGTGCTCACCAATGGTGGCGGCAGGGTGTATGTCTATACCAGTCTTGCTGTGTGCATGTTCGGTGATCATTCTTGGAATAATGTCTATACCCAACCGATGCATTTCGTTTGCGATCCTGTAGGCTGAAATTGCATAAAAACCCGGATAGGTTCTGATAACCTCACCCCTGCTTTTTGCGGCCGGGTCGCCTTTGTACATTGCGGTTACATCAGCTTCGATCTTTTGGTGAAGCGCAGGGATTTTATTGAAAAACTCTTCGGCGGCATTAAAAGAATCGTCACCGTGCTTCGAAGGTCGTCGCAGAATCATTTTGTTAAGTTCTACCTGTAGCCAGTCGAAGTGTACGGCAAGTTCCTTTCTTGATGAAAATCCCTTTTTCGAGATATCAGGAAAAAGCGTACCCAGCAGATCAATAAAAAAGCTGGTCACTTTCTGAGGGGAAGGACATGTGGGGCATTCCTGATGATCGAGGTATAGTTTCGTTAAAAATGATTCATCCATAATATATCTTCATCTTGTCGTGCGTTTATCACAAATCACCTCGGTGATTTATGAAAATTAGTCCGGTGCTACTCTGTAAAAATTGATAGCAACCAATTGATTAGCACCCAATCTTTATATAAAGTTAAGTTTATAAAGATTGGTAAACACTTTTAACGGAATAAAAGATCAGACAACTATCAGATTTTTATTTTTTTTCACAAGGAAGACAGCATATCCCCATAAATAGTTCCTTTTTTCGGAGTTAGTCACCACATTGCGTGCTTTCGTATTCTCCTGATAATTGGACTTGTATGATGATTGAATAAATGAAGAAAGTATAAATCGAAGATTAAATCAAGAGTCCGCCTTATTATTGCTTTCATGTTCCAAAAGCCATTGCTTTCGCTCCAGGCCGCCTCCGTATCCAGTCAATTGACTATTTTTCCCGATAACTCTGTGACACGGAACTACGATTGAAACTCTATTCATTCCGTTTGCTCTTGCCACAGCTCTGGTTGCAGTAGGCTTATCAATTTTACGGGCCTGTTCACTGTAGGTGGTAGTCTCTCCATAGGGGATGTCTTGCAAAGACTGCCATGCCGATTTCTGAAACGCTGTACCGGGCAGATCTAAAGGTATCTGAAACTGTTTTCTTGATCCGAGAAAGTACTCATCCAGTTCTATTTTCATTTGCCTGGTGTGTTGATTTTCACCAGCCATGATGGTGGCTGCCAATAGTCGCTGGAGATCTTTCAATTCTGTTTCCAGCATCTTTCGATCTACAAATTCCAGCAGACAAACACCTTTGTCAGTAGCGCAAATGAACATCGGACCTAGCGGGGTAGTGACCCGGTTGATCAAAATCACTAGCTGACCAGAGCTTTTGGTCGGGGACTTTCCTAAAATCTTTTTATATGTGTAGCCGAATCCGCTCAAAGATTCGTAACCTGACTGATAAGCAGTATTGGTTGCTCTTTTCCCTTCTTTGAGTTCTATAAAAGCATTATTGATTCTATACATCCGCTGATAGGCATGGAAAGTCATTTTATAGTTTTGCTTGAACCAACGCCGGACAATTTCGGGGCTGATGCCCGCTTGTCTCAGGTAGTTGTCGGTAATCTTCTCTTTTGGATTTTCCTTTACCAGCGTGATAGCAGCTTCCACCTGTTTTGGCGCCTCATTGGCATTTTCTGTGGGCTTACAGATTTTACAGGGCCGGTAGCCATGATCAAGAGCCTCCTTAAAGGAGGTAAAAAACTCTACATTTTGAATTTTGGGTTTTCGCGCTCTGCAGGTGGCGATACAAAAAACGGAGGTAGTTTTAACCCCTACATAAAAAATTCCCACAAAGCTTTCATTTCGCTCGATCAGGGCTTTGTAGTAAGAAGCTATTTTCTTTTTTTCAGTGACAGGCATTATTAGAAGAGGGATTTAAATGATTTATCTGTGATCAATTGCTGAGTAATCTCTTTCAGTTTTGAAGGCATCTCCTCAAATAAAAAATTACCCATACTGATTCGTTTTACCCCTATTGAGGCAAGCTGATCGAAATCCGGTAGGTTTGGCATGCACATTACATTTACAGGTAATTCAGTACAGTTGACAATTTCGACAATTTCCGTTTCAGAAACGATTCCAGGTGTAAAAATACCATCTGCCCCTGCGGATTCATAGCGGCTAACCCTGTTCTGTGTTTCCTCCACAGCATTAGACATTGACAGTATAAAAGCATCTGTTCTGACATTTAGAAACAGCTCTACACCATTTCTGTGCAAGTAGTCTTTTAGCAGTTTTATTATTTCACTGAAAGTTTCACTGTCGGTCATAGTTCTGCTGTCAGTTACGATGCTATCTTCAATATTGATTCCCTTAACGCCAGTTTTTGCCAGTCTCTTGACATTGCCAAGGATCTCTTCGGGGTCTCTGCTATAACCAGCTTCAATGTCTACCGACACAGGCAGTTGGGTATTGGTAGTAATTCTCTTAACTATATATTCTAATTCCGAAAAAGTCATTTTTTCTCCATCCTGATAACCTAGCATTGATGCAATTGCCGAACTGGAGGTGCCAACAGCCTCAAAACCCAGATTTTCGGCTAGTTTAACGGAAGGAACATCCCAGATATTGAATAAAATCAAGGGTTTTTGTTGATAGTGTAATTCTTTGAAAGTCATATCTTTATTACAGGTTTATCGATGCGTTAAAAATTGTTCTGCTGTTAATACTGATATCGCCACTTTGATATGCGGCACCCAAACAAAGAGGAAACCCAATTGACCCCCAGTCAGAGGCATAATACAGAACAAAACAAATACCACAGGTGTAGATGTTGCTGTTTGTAGTGTCTCCCTGCCGGGGAATGTGAGTTACCTCTCCAAACCAGTTAGTATTGATGAACCAATTGTTTCCCAGGTTTTTGGATTTGAGCGTTGAACCAAAGAAGGAATAGAAACCATATAAGTTACCATCTCCGGTAAATGCACCTAACTCGAAGAATTTTGCTTTGTGAGTGATACCGCAACCGACGGAAATCAGTGAACTGTAATTGGGCACTGAGTCAACAAGTTTGAAGTTTACAATTTGAGGTGTTCTTATAAACAAATTGGCCTTCAGATTCTGAGCGGATGCTACATGACACATCAACAAGAAAAAGGTGCATAGGATAATTGATCTGGTGATTTTCATGAGGTAAAAAAACTCAATGAAAAACAGCACCGCAACCGAAAAATTGACAAGTATTTTTTTATTGTAAGGCTAGCTCAGTTTAGCATGTAACAGAGCATTTAATTGCTGATTAGCTAAATTTTCTTTTCAATCTGCCGGATCGTAGAAATTTTCCAGTGCTTCTTCGATATCATCTTCATCATCGGTGATGGTGAGTAGCATGTTCTTATATTTTTCCTCATCGGCCATCGATTTCAAAAGTGGATAGACAGGTCTTTCTTTTGTCCAGTACTCTTTGCCGAAAAAGATCATCGGGCTACTGTAACCCAGCGTCAGGTAGTGGTTTTGCGTGGCATCCTGAAATATTTCCTGAATGGTTCCGGCACTACCCGGAGCAAATATCAGTCCCCCTTTGGCGATTGTTAAAATGGCATCTTCCCTGATGCTGTTATCAAAGAACTTGGCGATATGCGTTGCGAAAGGTGTCGGTGGTTCATGACCATAAAGCCACGTTGGAATTCCCAGGCTACTGTAGATCGCGCTTTTGTTGCTGTCTAACACCTGCATGGCAGTTTCCAGCCAAAGTTTGTCTTTGTATGAGGGAGCTTTTTCAAGGATTTTAATGGCTGTATCAAGATCTTCTCTGGATTTATCAGCAAACCAGGCACCCAGATGAGTTGCTTCCATAGCCCCGGGCCCACCTCCGGAGATCATCAGATATCCTTTTTTGGTGAGGTTTCTGGCAATGTGAGCCACCTTTTTATATTTCTTATCCGTTCTTGGCAGACTATGTCCACCCATGATGCCAACGACTCTTCGCTCGTCGAACTGCCGCAGAAAATCGTTCATTGCATCGGCAATCGAGTGATCGTGAAGCGTCCGCGCCAGGCTTTCGCGTATGTTTTCTTTTAAGAAATTGGTTTGAGTGAAATGATCATAAACGATTTTATCGTAAGTACCCTGATAAGATTCCGGCTTGCCGAGCTGATATTTATCAAACATCTGATGCGAGTCATACAATTTATTTGGATATAGTTTATACGGAGATTTGAACTCAGGGAAAATGAAGTTGTCTTCGCTAAAAAGTACCCTCATTTCTTTAGAAATCTGACACCCCATGAACAGGCATTGATGGAAAGTGATCTTGGCAACTCTTTCGCTGAACTCCAGCAAATCAACTGCCTGAAAGGCGATATGATCTATGATGTCTTTGCTGAATAAGAGCTCTTTGAGCGCTTCCCTGCTTTCTATTTCTTTATATTGCATACCTTCGATTTCAACTTACAATATAATAAAATGAAAACTAAGTAGCATCTGTGTGAGCTACCGGAAGGGCTTTTGAGCTTCCCTGACCTGTTATATAATCCCTGATTGTTGGCTTAGCGGTTGATTTCAGGTAACTGTATTTCAGGCCAGCTATTTGTCATCGAGAAACTCGTCCGTGAAGTGCCCGGACTGGTCATTTTTGTCAAACTTTTTCTCATTATATTTCCGGGATTCGCCCGGTGCAATTGACAGGGATTCCCAGTTGTCAACGAGTTTCATTTTAGCCAGAAAAACCATTTGCCCCACATGGTAGGCATAGTGTGCCAGTTGTCTGTTAATTGCCTCTACAATGGTGTGTTCCTGATTTCTGATCAGTACGGTTTTGTTGAGATCTTTATCAGTAAGCGGTGTTACCGCATTGTAAAAGCACTGCCAACCCTTTTGCCATGCTGCCAATACCGATGCTTTGCTTTCCAGATCATCGGCAAACTCTTCGTCGCGGTTTCGCCAGGGTTTTTCACCATCGGAAGTAAGGAAGTCTGTCCATCTGGATAACATGTTGCCGGACACATGTTTGACAATCATAGCCATGTTATTACTACCAGCAGCCGGGTGTTCAAAAATCTCCTTTTCCGACAATCTTTCGATGGATTTTGTACCCAACATTTCGTAATAGCGAAACTGCTTAATGGTAGGTTCCAGATACTTCATAACCTTACTATTGATCTGCTTTTTTCTTCCAGTATCTGATTAACCCAGCCACGCTCATCCATGATGGATTAGCAGCCTCGTACTTTTTCACTCCAGCTTCGTCGACACCTTCCTCTTTTAGCTGAATGGCTGTATATTCCATGAATATGGGTGTTATTTCTTCTGCGGAAAGACCAGACTCCCAGTTTGTCTTCATCCACTGTGCCCAATCGTCTAAAATAGCTTCCAGATCAGTGAGGTGTTTTTCTACCGTTTCTACTGCATCGTAATGCGTCAGGTACAGCTTAGAAGGATTTAAGCCCTTGATTATTTCTATGGAAGATTTCCAGGCTTCCAGGTCTATATCGGGAGGGGGACATGGTGGTACCACCGGGCCTTCGTCGATTTTGACTCCTGCCACATCGCCGGTAAATACGATATCTCCAAGCTGCCAGGCTATGTGGTGTTTTGCATGTCCGGGTGTATAAAATGCTTTGATGGTTGTATCACCAAAAGTAAGCTCCTGACCATCTTCGACACTGATTAACTGATCGCCATTGATTTTTTTCATTGTTCCCCAAAGTCTGTCCATATCGTCTCCATAGATTCTTGTGGCAGACTCAATTAAACGTGACGGGTCTTCCATATTTCTCGACCCGAATGGGTGGAGGTAAATCTTCGCACCGTGATCTGCAAAGGCCCAGGCTGAGCCAGCATGATCCAGGTGAATATGTGTTAGCAAAACATGTTGGATATCTGATACCTGGTAACCTGCTTTTTCTATTCCTTCACTGAGGGTTTTGAAGGTACTGTAAGGCCCTGTTTCGATTAACACAGGCCCTGTTGAGGTTTCTATCAGGTAGGAGCCTATGGCTTTTTCAATATTCAGAAAGTTTAAATCGATTAAATGTATCATGTTGTGAATTTTGTAAGTAATTTACCACCTTTCATTTAATAATTCATAATGAAACAAGTTATGGTTTTGGCTTGTTAATAAATCATTTATACTCAATAATAACTAATTAATTTATGGCTAGTGTTACTTTAGGAGGAAACCCTGTAAACGTGGCAGGAGAGTTACCAGAAGTGGGTAAAGCAGCTCCGGATTTTCAATTGACCAAGACTGATTTATCAAATGTTTCTCTTGCTGATTACAAAGGGAAAAATGTGATTTTGAATATTTTCCCAAGTGTAGATACAGATACCTGTGCCACATCGGTAAGGAAATTTAATGAAAAGGCTGCCAGCCTCGAGGATACTGCGGTTTTGTGTATCTCAAAGGATTTACCATTTGCACACGCCAGATTTTGTGGTGCTGAGGGAATCCAGAATGTAGATAGTTTGTCTTCTTTTAGAGAAGACCAGGATTTTGAAAACAACTACGGAGTGAAGCTTGACGGGGGTCCTTTCAGTGGTTTGATGGCCAGAGCAATTGTTGTGGTTGATAAAGAGGGAACTGTGAAGCACACGGAGCTGGTTTCTGAAATAGCAAATGAACCAAATTATGAGAGCGCATTAGCTTCTCTTTAAGTGATAGAAGAGGCACTCTGGCCAGCCAGTCATAGTGCCTTTTGTATTTTTTCGAGCGCTCATCGGGGTTTCAACCAGGCTTTTCGAATCGCAAGCTGTGTTGCTGTAGCAGCATCATTTTTCTGAAGGAAATACCTCTCCTCTCTTTCAATTGCAATTGCTTTTGCTGTTAGTTTCTTCTCTTTCGTTTTTCCTTTTACTTCTCTCTTCACAGTTATTTTTACTTTATCTCCTACTTCTGTTGTATTGGTGAAATCGTCAAGAACTCTCTGTACATTTGAAAGTGTTACTTCAGTTCCGTTGATCGATACGAGCACATCTCCTGTTTCATATCCGATGGCCTTACCAAATTCATTGACTTGTGAAAGGTCTGCAATCACGATTTCCCTTTCCTTGTTAAGTTGCAGCCGGATACCTCCCAATGTTATCTGCTGTACTGTTTTTATTTCGGCAAACTCAATTCCGGCGTAAGCTAAAATTTCTGAAAAAGGCAGGCGGTTGTTATCACTAACATATGTTCTCAAAAACTTCCCAACAGCGGGATAGGTAAGTGATTCGATTTTATCGAACAACTCTGCATCTTTAAAAGATTTGGTTTTGCCATATTCTCCAGATAAATCCCTCATCAGGTTTTGCAGGTCATATTTCCCCTCAGATTCATTTAATAATATCAGATCGAGGCACATTGCGATAAGCGCCCCTTTTTCATATACATTACCATATTGGTCTTCATACTCTGGTTTTAATACGTTCGCACTCATTTCAGTGAAGGCCAGGTCTCTGTTGTACCTTTCAGAGGTAAGCATTTTATTTCTCATCTGATCCAGAAATTCATCTTCGTCCATCAGGTCATACTTCACCTGCACGTGCTGGGCAGAGTATTCCGTAACCCCTTCGTATAACCATAAGTGCTCAGACATTTCAGGGTTGATGAAGTCGAATTCACCGATTTGCTCAGCATGAATATTCAATGGTGTGACGATGTGGAAAAATTCATGAGCAGCTACATCAATAACAATCTGTCCTATGCGACTGATACCAGCATCAGGCAACACATAAAATGAAGAATATGAATGCTCCAGCGCACCCAGAGCACCACTTTTTGTTTGTCCGGAGAATAAATAAAGCAGAAATGCATATTTCTTGATGGGAAGCGTACCTCCCAGATAATTTTTTTGTGCATCCAGAATTTCACTTACGTTGTTCATTACCTCTTTAGCGGTTAGCAGTTTGTTTGGGCTGTAAACTGATACAAGGATTTCCGCTCCACCTACAATCATAGAAGTTGTGTCAGGAACACTGTATAAGATAGGCGCATCGGCCAGGTCAAAATAGTTTGCGGCCTGAAAAACATCCTTTTCAGCATCAGCCTGAATATCTGTGAGCGAAGTTGCCCCGTACAGGTTAGCAGGGTGATTGATTGTTAGCTCAAAAGGTAACTTATCATATCCTTTCAGGTAGCCTACAAACCCGAAAGTATTAATTGTAAATAAATCGTTTTCCGCCTCTATGTTTGTTCCTCCTGGCTCAAAAACAACATTGTCAAGATCGGAATCGAATGTATCATCTACGCGATAGGTTATTTTCTTTAATCTCGTGGCTTCATTGATCAGCCAGCGATTTACACTAAGTCTTTCTACAGTGAGGGCATTTCCTGCCTCATCGGTTGCACGAAGATCTGAAATAAATCTGCCAAAGTCTGATATGGAATAGGTACCTGGTACGATTTTCGGAATTTGAAATTCTACCTGATCTTCAGAGGGGGTGGGCGGTAAAAACTCAACATTCACCTGATCATCTGAAACATTGATCAGGTCTAAAGATACTTTATTTATCTGCTGTGCCATCAGATTGGTTGCTGCAAGCAGGCAGGTAATTAGTATAAGATTGATTTTCATAAAAACTTAAGTCGTATTGAATATTTTCTGGTGGCATCACAAAGGTCTATTATCTCTAAATTTCTGATAGAGAAATGGGCGGATTTTGGCATTGAACAGACTACTTTTTCAACCACTTAGTCCCTAACGTATATAAATAGGGTAACAAAACTGCTCTTCTGCTCCAACCGTCCAATATGTATAATTCTGTGGATACCATTATTATTTCTGTAAATCTACGTGATCTGTGGAAATTCGTTTTTTTAAAACCTTCTAATTATTTGTTTGATGGGTTCTGGCTACTGGTAGGAATTAGTGAATTTCTTTCATTTTACTAGTGGAATTCTACTAGGCAAACGGCTTTGGTATAATCATAAGTAATTGATTTTCAATCTTAAGTTCCGCAACTGCGGATAGTTGCGGTGTCTTGTTTTCTGTCTCCTTTTTTTGCTCCTCCCCTAGAGGTGATCGTAGTCAATGTCCGTCCAATTTATGCCGTCGATTGTGGTACAGTCGTTTTCTAT
>JBCBHL010000071.1:0-24345 GCA_038525605.1 Bacteroidota bacterium | reverse complement strand
TCAAATTTTATTAGCTGATATTAATTATGAATTCATAATTATGAATTAGATATAAAAATTGACCAATCCTTTGATTAAAAATCTGCATAATAAATCTTTCGTGATAATCTTTAATCGCTGTTGGTGATTTGCATGAAAGACGTAAATCAATCAATAAAATCTTCATTTTTTATCATGATTATAATGAATACTAGATAAAAAGTAATTAAAGTTACTTATTTGATTAGTTTTTGACTTTTCTGGTAACCTTTCACTATTGACTCCTTGTAATTCTAGTAGTCTGTCGATATATTGTTAGCAAAAGATTACGTAAAACGACTGATTTCGCTTGATAACTATGCGCTGACTATTAATCCGATCATAACAATATCCAATCAGAACTCAATGATCACCAGAAGCAGGTTTTTGATGCGTCAACAATTAGTTGTTTATCTGTAATACACAATTTGCACACTAAACTCTGCGAAACTAAATGGAATCGACATTTGAAACTCACTCCGAAATCGGGGAGATTGAAGGATATCAGGTACAGGATATCCTGGGAGAAGGCGGATATGGAATGGTCTATAACGCTATTCAAAACAGTACCAAAAAGAAAGTTGCCCTAAAAACACTAAAATTCAAGCCAGATCTTTCCGAGGTAAAACGTCAGCAATTACTCAAAAGGTTTGAGAGAGAAACTAAACTTTGTGCTGAGATAAATCATCCCAACATTGTTCAGTTGCTAGACAAGGGATATGCGAAAAACGGTGAGCCTTATGCAGTATTTGAATATGTAGAAGGCCAAACCTTAAGATCGTACTTACTTAATAAGAAATCGCTGCCTGCAACTGAGATGGCAGAACTGATGGAGCAGGTGCTGGACGCTTTGGTCTGTGCCCATGAAAAGGGGATCGTTCACCGGGATCTGAAACCACAGAATATCATGGTTTTCTCTACGGGTGTAAAAAACTTCGTGAAAATCCTTGACTATGGTATCGGAGCTTTTACTACCGGATTCCGATCTCTTGATTACAAGAGCTTAACTGTTACTCAGGATGTACTGGGAACTCCTATGTATAGTGCGCCGGAGCAATTGCGTGGAGAGCCACCGACCATTAAATCTGATTTATATGCCTGGGGCCTGATTGTCATAGAGTGCCTTACGGGAAAACCAGTGATGGATGGTAATTCTGTTGCGGAGATTTTCCAACAGCAGCTTATGCCGACAAATGTTCCTTTGCCATCCTCCATCATAGGGCATGAATTAGCACTGTTGCTAAGAAGAGTTCTGGAGAAAAACCCTAGAAACAGGGTGAGTACTGCAGCGGAAATCTTCACTGATTTTCAGGCAATCAATTTCAACACGATTACAGGTGAGCTGCAGGTTGCCACAAATACCCTGGCTCATGAAGAGGAGATGACCAACAGGAATAGTCTCGGCGCAAGTGTAGGGTTAGGCAATAAAAAGCAAATTACGGTGCTTGGCATTAAATTAAACTTTCAGATAGAAGAAGATTTTATCCGTGACGAGGAAATTCTGGATGTATTGCTAAAAGATCAGATGAATCTGTGCAAAGACAGTGCTGCCAGATACGGAGGATTTGTCGCGAACTCTTTCGCCAATTGTCTCTTTGTCTATTATGGCTATCCTCAATCCACTGATACTGACACCCGTCGGGCAGGCAGAACCGCGCTGGATTTGATTAGCGATATTAAGAAAAGGAACAAATCCCTGACAGAAGAATATGGGATTGGCATTACAATACAGATAGGAATTCATACTGGAGATTTACTGGTTCAGCATAACCAGGTTCCGGAAGGGATCATCCTCAGCACATTGACAGAATTCATGAATCAATCTGATGTCGGGACGGTAATAGTGAGTCAAAAGACTAAGAAAATACTGGACCCATACATGGAGTTCGAGTCGGTGAGTAATACCGATATTCGCACGGAAGCCCAGGGTATTGATTGCTATGAATTAACTGGTGAAAGGCAGACAGAGGCATTTTCTTCTCTCAAACCGTGGAGCGCTAACCGATCGATGATTGGCCGGAAAAGCGAAAAGGAAAAGGTGCTCAGTCATTGCAAAGGGCTGTCTGCTGATAAGCAGGCACTCATCATTAAAGGACAGGCGGGGATTGGCAAGTCCAAGCTGACACATGAAGTAAAGAAAGATTTGAAAACTTCTGATACCATTTCCATCAGGGAATGTCGGAGCTTACCGGAACATAAAAACAATGCCCTTTATCCATTTCTGCAATTGCTAAGAAACCACTTGGGCATGGATAACAAAGACCACAATGATCAGCAGTTGGATTCTTTAAAAGAATTTCTCGCGGCAGCTGATTTTCAATTGGAAGAAAGTCTGCCATTGCTGTGTTCCTGGCTTTCGATTCCCATTCCTGAGGGATATACCGTTCCGGATCAGACACCGGAAAAGCAAAAACAGATGCTTTTCGAGACACTTAGAAATTGTCTCCTGAAGTTGGATCCGACGAGGGAATTCGTTTTGGTGATCGAAGACCTTCATTGGCTCGATCCTACCAGTGAGGAATTTATCAGTTATTTACTTTCTGAAATCGAAGAACAGCCTTACCGATTGTTGATGACGACCAGACCGGTTTTTGAACATTCGTGGACGGCAGAAAAAGTAACAATGGTCGAACTTGATGTGCTGGATACTGATCACATCAGGCAACTAGTGGAACAGGTGTTGAATGGAAAAACGATCTCTGATGAGTTGTGCCGATACATTGCCAATGGAACCGATGGCATTCCGCTTTTCACAGAAGAGCTGACCAGTATGCTGTTGGAACAGGGATACATCGAACTAAAAGAAGAGGTGTATCACTTGTCGGAGCAGTTGCCGAAGAAACAGGTTCCGGTTACTTTAAAGGATTTACTAAATGCCCGGTTAGATCGGTTGGGACTGGCAAAGAACACTGCGAGATTAGCGGCAACTATTGGTCGGGAATTTCAATATGAGTTACTGGTTGAAGCTTCCGCCAAAGGCGAGGCTGATGTTCAGAATGACCTTGAATTGCTTCTAAATGCCGATTTAGTCCGTAAACAACGGCGGGTAGCAGGCGAAAACTATATTTTCCGTCATGCCCTGATTCGTGATGCCGCTTACGAGGGGATGTTGAGTAATCAAAGAAAAGATAATCACAGCAGAATCGCGGAAACATTGGAATCTGCTGATTTTTCTAAGGTGATGGAGGAAAATCCTTATGAAGTAGGCAGGCATAAAGCCGGAGCAGAAGACTTTGCAAATGCCGTAAGATACGGTAAGAAAGGAATGCATAAATTAACTAAAACAGCTTCCAATGAAGAAGCGTTGCGGTTAAGTAAAGAAATCTATCAATGGATTGGTGCTATTGACGATGATATTAAGCACAAAGAAAACTTGTTGCTTTTTAACAATATCTTGTTGCCAATCAAAACCCAATTGGAAGGGTGGGGATCCGAAAGTATTGAAAAGCTGGCCAATGAAAACCTGGCCATTGCCAGATCACTGAAAGAAAGCGATGCATCTGCTCTGAATCTGGAAGAAGAGCTGGGTAACTCGGAATTTTCTCTTTTGTTATTTGCGCATTATCAGGGTAGGAGACAGGAAGCTCGGAAGCTGGGGAAAGAGCTCTTCGACAAAGTAATGCAGGGTGGTGATAAGGAAAAGGAGCTAATCATCCGTACCACCTTGGGACAAGGTTACTTTTTTGATGGTGCCTTTGCCGAATCTATTGAGATATTGAAACCCGTAGTAAATGATGGAGACATGTATGCAGATACCAGCTTATTTCAGCAGTACGGATTTGATCCGATGGAATTTTCGGCTGGGAATCTGATGTGTATGGCTGCTATTCAGGGAGATCTCAAATTGGCGGAGCATTATAGGGATGTGGGTATGAAACGCGCGGAGATTACTGAAAATTTATCGATTATCATTACTGCTTATACGTTTACGACCTGTTTATATCTGATCCTGCACGACAAAGAAGGGGTGAGGCGCTATACGCAGCAAGCCATCGATTTATATGGAGAAGAGGCTATTAAGTGCAACTGGATTCATCGCTACTTTTACATCATGCACGACTGGGCGACTTATGACATTGAACGGTCAGCGCAAACGATTAAAGAAGAAATGGAGGCGGGACATATTGGCTTCTTATCCTGGTATACACCTTGTTTAACGGAGGCATATATCCATGAAAACAGGGGAGCAGACGGAGTAGAGCTGATGACTAAAATGGTGGATTTCTCTTTTGGTTCCGGTGAACTGTGTATTCTGTCGATCAGCTACAGGTTGCTGGCGCAGGCTTATGTCAGCAGCAATGACGGAAAGCTGACGGAAGACAGTGAAAAGTATTTCAGGCTGGCCATTACTCAGGCGCATGAGATAGCAGCTGATTGGCTGGAGCTGCTGGGAATTTTGGCGTTTTTGAAATTTGAACCGAACGATCGACATGCCTTAATTGATAGAGGAAGAGCCATCATGTCTAATCTGAATGGATATGAGAGCAGTTCCTGGTACAACGAGGCACAAGAAGCCTTTACTGTGGAGGTTTAACAACTAGGCGTAGTTTCCAATCTACGCCTGACTTACTCAACTTAATCTGAGCATAGTTTCCAAACTATGCTCTTTCTATTTTTTCACTTCAGAGTCTCCGAAGGGACTCTGAAGAAACAGTGTCTTTCCTCTTTTTTTATTTTCGATTATTTCAATCTGCCTTCGCGGCTGCTGCAGCCGAGAAGCTGTGGTCAGGGTGACCCCATCTGAGGAAACACCGTCTGAGGCGACCCCGTCTGAGGCGACCCCGTCTAACCTGACTGCCGTAAGACGGGTTTTGTTGGGCAACATAATGCTTCCGCGAGCGCAAAGGCTACTCTGTGACTTGCTACGCCGTAGCTTTGCGAATGCTATAGAGATGCTGCATCGGAAACTAGTCAAGCTATCTAGCATCTGAAGTCTAGAATCTAGTATCTGATATCTAGTATCTAATGTCTAAAATACCCCCTTGTTATATTTTGTAATATTTTGTTATTGCGCTCATCGATAGGTTTGTAGAGTTGGCTGACAATTAAAAACTAATTCACGAAGAGTCTTGAGGAATTTGAAAATTTCCTAATAGAAAAAACACAAATACCTTTCAAAAATTCCTTAAAGACTCTTTTGTAAACCTTTAAAACAATTATAAAAATGAGTAATAACACACTGGGAAAAATAGATGAGGACAGTAAGAAAGCATTAAAGTTTAAAGATTGGGAAGAAACTTCTATTGAAAATGTTTTTTTGAAACCAAATGTAGAGGACGAAAATTTTGTAGCCATTAATGATTTGACTCGTCAATACTTTTTGTTGATGATGAATGTACTGGAATCACCTTTTTTAGGGAGCTTTTTAACACATAATACTCGTCGCGATGAGGTGCTGGTAAATGGTCACAAGGTAAAACTAAAACCTGAAAAAAGATGGAAGATTGAAACGACACCTTATACCAGGTCTTTGTTAACGGATGGAGCAATTATTTACAATTGGTCATGGAAAGGAAAAAATGATGATAAAAAGCGTATTGAAGATGCTGATCGGTTGCTTCGACCATTCTTTGAAAGGTCGGTATTAAAGATTCTTTTGGAAGATCTACACTTCCAAATAGTCTTTATCAATGAGCTTATATTTAGTTTTTTGGAGGATCGTGAAAAAGATGAGGCAAAGGTGCATCAGCTACTGCGAGATGAATTCAATTCAGAATTTGCTGCATTAATTGAGAAGATGAATCAAGTAGTGGGTGAATTTTTGAATGATACTGACTATCAGACAGCATATGAATACGTCTTGGCAGAGAGCTTGAATAAACTAATTACTGAGACTGTAATTGGCAATGACAATGACAATAGTTCTGGCCTTATCACACAATTTCTCGGACAGACGATCGATGATTTATTCAAGTCATCGGATGAAGTAGAAGTTACATCTGATGATGAAGAGGGTTCATCGGGATTGTCAAGTTCCGGGAAAACAAGGGATGAAATTGATGATAACAATAATTCTAGACTTAAAGCACAATTTTTCAAACTGATCGAACATTTATTCGAAGTGCTTTATCAAAATAAAGTCGAACATAATATTGACGAGGTTTTATTGGCAGTGTCAAGTTCCGAGGATACAAGAGCTGAGAATATAGAAACTGAGAATATAGAAACTGAGAATATAGAAACTGAGATTATAGAAAACCTAACCAAAGAATCGGTAGAAAAACTGGAAAAGCAGGGAGTTAATGTTGAGTTTTCTGTTGCTTTTAAGGCTTTGAAAACATATTTCGATAAAGATGATGATTTAGAAACGTTCAGGAATTCTTTGGAAGAATATTTCGATAGTAACGTTATTCCAGAGGATAACGCTTTAAAAGCGTTCAGGAATTCTTTGAAAGTATATTTTGGTAAAGGTGATGTTTTGGATGCGTTCAGGACTTATCTCGAAGCTAATAATGAATTATTTTATGTAGTGCCTCATGTGCCTGACAATAGAAAAAATATACCAATGGATTTTGATATTGTAGTATTCATTGGGAAGGTTCTTTACGGAGTTTCGAAAGAAGTTTGTGAATTCAGTACCCTCTTGAGTAATATAGACTGTGATGATCTCTTTAAGAAGGAAGAACCCAGTGAATTATTGAACAAGGAAGAACCCAGTGAATTATTGAACAAGGAAGAACTCAGTAATTACTTGGAGAAGAAAAGACTAACTAAATCAGAGAAGGATAAATTAATAGCCTACTTGCAGGGTTTGAAAAAAAGAGTACCTAAAGATATGGATTACAAAAGCTTTCTACAGGAGTTGAAATCATGGAACTTCAACTTGATTGCCTACAGGAAAATGAATGGCTGTAGCTGGATGGTTCCACAGGATGCCGTCATCAAAATGGACCCTAATTTACTTTGGCCTAAGGTGGATATTACATATGAGATGGGTGAAAAGAAGGAGAGCAAAAAATATGTATTGAAAATTGAGAATATTGCCAATGGTATCAAATGGCGGGTATTTGAAAAGGAAAATGGTGCTTTGAAAGTTTCAAATACTGACCCTCTGGGATTTTTCTTTCAAAAAGAAGGAGGTACCAATCCTAATAAGGAATCGTATGTATCGTATGATAAACTTAACAAAAACATTCACATAGTTACTAAGGAAGGAGAGGAAATTAGTGTTTCGGATTTCAGAGGAATAGATCTTCAGGGAGATGAAGTTTCATTAAATGCCTTTAGACTAAAACCTTCGAAAAATGGAGGTAAACCAGATAGTTTTATGTCTCAAAATGTTCATGAACATGGTCAGACCAAGGCAACATTGAATTTGAACGAATTTTTGAATGAAAAAGATGAGAATGATCAAAAGTTAAGAATTGTTACAAAAAAGACTGTAACCTTCCCTTATATCTGCGGTGCATTTGATCTGCTGACAGAAATACAATTCGGTGAAAGCGGAGATGACAAGAACAACCTCCTCATGTTTACTACTTAATCAGTGGGAAATACAAGGATTGCCGTGATTCATTACGGCAATCCTTTCATTAATCGTAGTTTCAGCAAAGAAGAATTTATCCTACGAAGCTTTAGCGAAGTAGGACCAACTCCAATTAACACATCCAGATCATGCAACAGGCATACTTTCAAACCTCACCATATTTCACATTTAGTAAAAATGCATCCAACGACCTGATGGTCACAGGACAAGGCACTGGACAGATCATTACCGATCCGGTTCAAAGAATCCTTCTCGAAATTCTAATGGACAAAAGCCAATCGCTCAACGATGTTTTGTTTCATCCGGCTATTCCACAAGGTACGCACCCTTTACAGCTTGTGAAATACCTCAACGCCTACAAACAGCATCAGCTCATCCTGTCTGGTGAAAACGC
The DNA here is from genome assembly GCA_038525605.1 of Bacteroidota bacterium. Lineage (GTDB taxonomy): Bacteria > Bacteroidota > Bacteroidia > Cytophagales > Cyclobacteriaceae > JANSWY01. The sequence continues at coordinate 16,447 of JBCBHL010000071.1, read as the reverse complement.
CGAGGAAATCGAAAGTCCTGATTTACATGTGAAACCTTATTCAGCCTCTCATCACGCTTTGTCCAACTCATATCAGATAGTAGAACTGGAGACTTCCGATTTTCAGCAAGTTTGGCAGACTTACAATAGAAAGCAGTCACCGGAAACCAACTCACTCACCATCGTGATCGCAAACGACTTCTTAGACAATAGAATAGAACAGATCCATCAGCAGATGATGCGTCAAAAGAAATCATGGATGCTTTTTAAACCCTTTGGGAATCAGGTAATGATCAGTCCTGTTTTCAACGCAGACCAAGGTGCTTGCTGGAAAAGCATGGCACAACGCATGCGGCTACATCGACCGCTGACTCAGATCGAGGGGTTTGAGATCATCGCTAAAGAAAAACCTTTTTACACCAGCAAAAGCCTGGAAGTAGCTATCCAATTTCTTGTGGATACAATAGAATCAAAGGAAGATTTAAATAGCTATTTGCATGCTTATGATCTTGCTTCAGGACAGGCAACCAAACACTGGGTAGTAAAAAAATCGAATGAACTTTCAGATGTACCTAACTCAGACATTGAACCTGTTGATATCACACAATTACTTTTTTCTGATGAGCCAATTGTCAGTAAAGCTGGGGGTTTCAGAACGCTCACCGCAAAAGAGACTTTTGAAAAATACCAACACCATATCAGTCCGGTGACGGGCATCATTTCTGAAATTGAACCTTATCGGGGAAGTGAATATTCGCAATTGCACAATTTCACCTCCGGAAGGAATTTAGCGCTGCAAAGTAAAAGCATGTTCTGGCTCAATAATCACAGACGTTCCTGCAGTGGAGGTAAAGGTAAAAGCGAACAACAGGCCAAAACAGGTGCACTTTGTGAAGCCATTGAGCGCTATTCAATGATGCATCATGGTCAGCCCGCAATACTGCGTTCTACTTTGAAGGATTTAGGTGATAAAGGGATTCATCCAAATACATGCATGAATTTCAGTCAGGAGCAATTTGCCCAAAGGGAGGAAACCAATGAAAACAGTACTGCTTTTTATTCTTTAGTACCTGTTGAATTTGATGAAAATGCTTCTGTCGACTGGACGAGGGTCTATGGGCTCACCCATCAGGAAGAAAGATATTTACCATCCACTTTTTGCTATGCACAATATCCTGGTCAGGATGAGAGAAACATGATTGCCTATCCGGATTCTAATGGTTGTGCTGCCGGGAATAGTCATGCCGAAGCTGCCCTTCAGGGTACTTTGGAGCTCATCGAAAGAGATGCTGCAGCTATCTGGTGGTACAATCAGATACGCAGGCCAAAAGTAGACCTGAAGTCACTGGCCAATGAATACATTAAAGAGATGCTGGATTTTTATGCAGAAAACGGAAGAAGTCTGGAAGTCTTAGACATCACCACAGACATAGGAATTCCGACTTTTGTAGCAGTTTCCCACAAAACAGATACAGGGAAAAGTATTTTATTTGGCTTTGGCTGCCACATCGATGCAGCTGTAGCTGTGGAAAGGGCGGTGATAGAACTGAACCAGTTGTTACCCATTACTTTAGGAGATGAACCAGTGGACATGGACCTAAGAATCAAGAACTGGCTGGATGAAGAAAGTGTAACAGATAACATCTATTTATCTGCCAGTGATGAAATCATCCATATTCAAGACAAATATCCCGGCCAATCGTTTAGTAATCTCAACGAAGTATTGCAATACCTTACCGCGCAATTTCAAAAGCAATCTTTAGACCTCTATCTCCTCGATCTGACCCAACAGGACATCGGTATGCCTGTGGTGAAAATGATAGCGCCCAATCTGAGACACTACTGGAGAAGAACAGGTCCCGGCAGACTCTATGAAGTCCCTGTGAAAATGGGCTGGCTGTCCGAACCCAAAACTGAGGATCAGCTAAATCAGCATAGTATCGTCATTTGAGACGAGCGCTGTAGGCTCAAATACGACCATAGATTTTAGTTTATCTGTCCTTCAAGATATTCAGGGTTTCTGACATCAGTGCCCTGAGTAAGAAATTTACCTCTGTCCCTTCCTTCTATGCAATCAAAACTTTTTTATCGAAATACTTATCTCTCAATCAAAATCGTCAGATTCAATCTGAAGAAACTTTTGCGTAACGGAAACAACCGGATTGATCATCAATGAATTGAAATATTGTAGATGAATTAGTCGCCATTCTACCTGTTAAAGGGTTATCTCTGTAAAATTTTAAAAATATTTTCTTTTATAACCTGTTGAAAAATAGGTGGTTGTAATCTATTTGTTATTTTTCTGCCTTCTTCCTGATTTTTTTTGATAACCTTTTTTCTGTTTTGAATACTAATGATTGAACGGCGGTTATTCGCTGTTTCACTAACGGTAAAAAACTATTGAAATGAGAAAGATATCAATTATACTAATCGGAGTTTTTGTAGCCATCTGGCAACTCTCAACAATCAAAATTTCAGATTTCGACACTCAGTTCGAAATGCATACCATCTCTAAGCCAATTCAGAATATCAACATCCAAAAGGACACCAAAAAAGGAGCAATCGGCATCAGCAGTTCGGACAGATCAATAGGTAGTGATCAAAGAAAATATCGTCAGTCAACTATCATTCATTGATCTAAATCTGACTTAACCTACGATCAATTTCTACGCAACATTTAATCGCTAAAAAAGATGAATATGAAAATTAAAGAAATAGTAAGTATTCTTGTTTTTATCCCTATTGTACTATCAATCAGACTGTCCGTATTGGTACCGACGTTAATTACTAACAATGCGAAAAGTGCGTTTTTCAGAATGGAGAATGTGAAAACTGCTTCTGCAATTGACTGTGATCACCCGAATCATGCCAAAGAATCAATTTGCTTTTAAATAGTTTGCTGATTCAATTAAATCGTTTACTCATCAAAGCGGCCTCATTGTCATCCATCGAAAAATAGGTGATCTCAAATGGTGTTAATGTTAATTGCAATGCTAAATTTCAGGTATTGCATATTACACTATTCCTACAATCATTGAGTAAATTATTATCTATTTCGAAACCAACTCCCTACACGTATTCCGAAAAAAATTGGACTAATCCTGTTTCTTCCCTTTCGCCCTCATGCCAGGCGGGCACTTACTTTTTGTTCGCTCGGCGATCCGATTGACACAAAAACTAACAAGGCCGCTTGGCGGGAAAAAAGTCAAGCTGCTCCCAGCGTGGCTGACCAAGCCGGGACTGTGCCGAAAATCACTAAAAATTATGGGATCGCCCACGCGGCTAATTGCACTGAAAATCTAAGAATGGCCAGGCCACCCTGTCCTTTCGTCAAACAGCTTATATTTTTAACCGTTTCATTATGGCACGGGCCACCCCGCTAATTTTCTTAACGCATTTTCGCCAAGGCCAATAACAAAACCTCGAAAAAGTGATTTTTCACTCTATTTGAAGGTGTTAAAAATCAAGTTTAAGCTTTAAGACAACTCTACACTTGACAAATAAACCTATTTCGCAATTAATTAATTCCCATGAAATCCCAAAAATGGATTATTAGTCTATCGTTTTATCAGGCTAGTTTCCTGCCATTTAAAAAGAAGATGATCAGGGTTAACAGGATTAGTAACGCGCCTCCGATGAATGGCCAGTAGGCAAACGAATTGCCAAACTCTACAGGAGTATCATCGCCCAGTATGTAAAAGGAACCCCAGTAAAATGGATTGGAAGTTAAATTATCAGTGTTAGCCAGAAACTCCAGTTTCGCAATTCTCAAGGCCTCCGATTTACTTTTTCCAGCATTCAGTTCCCTGTAAAATACTGCCATTATTTTAGGAGTAAAAGTGTCCGACACTTCCCACCGTGTCAGTAACAGACTGTTGACACCAGCATAGGAAAAGGCTCTTCCCAGGCTCATAATTCCTTCACCATCAACTACATTGCCACTTCCCGTATTGCAGGCGCTTAAAACTGCCATATCTGCATTTAATTGCATGTTGTAAAGTTCGAATGCATGCAATTGTCCATCTTCGATGGAGTCTCCCTTTTGGAAAAAGTCCAGTCGGGAGTTATCTGGTTCGCTGTTGTCAGTGGTTCCGTGAACTGCCAAATGCAATACTCTGTAATCTCCTGCTACCTCTTTAAACTGCTGTTCGCTGGCAAATGCGCCGTAGTAATAATCACCGTCAATCAGGTTCGCAATACTTTTAATTTCACTTCTGCTCCCCGGCAACTCTTCTCTGGTAGATCTGAGAATTGACATTGAGAGCTGATTACCGCTATTTTCAAGATCAGTTTCTCCATATGAGAAAGCCAGCAGGTTTTTCGTAGGTCTTTTAATGGACGATCGGTTGTTTTGAACAGATTGAGAATATACATACCTGATCGAATAGTCCCTAAACAGATAAGGTAAGTCGTTGTGCGTGTAATTTTCCGGTGAGTCTGTAAGAAACAATTCAAAATTAACATTCCATAGAATACCATCTGGAAGTATGACCAACTTATTATAGTTTTTACCTTCATATTTTTGCAAGGTTTCTACCAGCAGTTTTTCGTAAAGAGCTTTGGCGTTATTCCCAAAGACGTCTGCTTCATAGCTATCGGCATTTTTTAACTGATCAATGCTGGTCATGATGGCCATTTTCAAACTGTCGTCCAATGGAATATCCACAACATGTGCTTCTTCTGTGCTGGTGCTGAAAATATAAATACGCTCGCTCCCTACATGAAATTGAATCAAAACAGACGATTGATCGAGTGCTTCCTGCACAGCGGATAAAGAAGCAACCTCTTCTGAGTACTTCAGTTGATAATAGGAAGGATACTGTCCTTTGTAATTTGTAAAAAGTGAGTCAAGCTTTCTTTTGCTTTTAAAAAGGCTGGCAGAGGCAGCTGATTCTATGGTATCAACGCCTGACAGCATTTCAGTTTTATACCGGATGATATTCTTTTTGATGCTATCTTCAAAATGCAATACTTCCGATGGGATGTCGGACTTTACTCTTGCCAATTCTTCATTACTGTTTCTTCTAAAAAGTATAGCCCGGGATTTTTCCATATACAGGTATTTTTCTGCAGTGGTGGGCGACAGCTTAATCAGGTTGTTGTAAATGGGCCTCCACTTTTGATCTAAGTAGAACACATCATCCTGGTTGATAATTGTCTTATTATATTCAATTCTCATAGTATCTGCTACCTTGTAACATTCCAACGCCAGGTCCCTGAGTTCGCTTTTTTGGTCCTGCGCAGCAACTAACTGCAACAATTCCGCTTTTTCCTTCAGCAACTCTACAGCCATTCCCTGATTAATGTACCTGGAGCTGGGCGGGTTGTCCCTGAAGTCTTTGCTATCAAATCTGTTTGAACAGGCAATTAATCCATTCTGTATTTCTTCAAGCCCCTTTAGATTATCGCCAGACTCTTTGTAAGATTTAGCCAACTCATACAGATAAAAAGGATATCCGCGCAATTCATGACGGAGTTCATTATTCGCGATGAATTTTTTCAACTCAATATTGCTAACTGCAATTGCCTTTCTTATATATTCTCTGCCTTGCTCAAATTCTCGCTGATCTAAGTGAATTTTACCAAACTGATAGTATAGAAATCCGATCCAGGAATCGGGAACTTCCACTTTCTTTTCTATTTCTACTGCCTCTTCCAGATAATATCGCGCACTGTCGTACATCTGTAAAACCGTATATGAATTTCCCAGGTTGAGAAGCGCGCCGAAATACAACAGGCTTTCTTTTCCAAAGGATTTTTCACGAAGTTGCAATAACTCTTTTGTATATTTTTTAGCCTCACCCGCCCGTTCAAGACTGGTAAGGTTCACTATGAGTATATCAAGAAAGGATCCTTTGATGATGTCGTTGTTCATTTGTTGTTGCTCATAGGCCAGCAAGCCTTCCCTTGCCAATTCCAGTGATAAATTTATTTCACCGTTCATGGTGAATATGCCTGCTGCCTGCAGATTGATGGAAACATCTGTCGTATTTTGAGCTCTGAAACAATCAAGGGCCTGATCGATTACTGTTTTAGCATTGTCTGGTTCTCCGAGTTGCATATATACGTAAGCCATCTGTGCCAGCAGATTAGCAGCTTGCTTACTTTTGCTACCGTATACCTCCTGTCTTAGCACTAAAGCTTTTTCATAATATGGTAGCGACTCCCTGGCTTTGAATTCGTTTCTTTTGATAACAGCAAATCCGATTTCGATTTCGGCCAGTAAAAGTTTAGCCTTATCGGAATCCAGCTCTTTCAGCTTTTTTTCTACCTCTTGCATTATTTCAATCGCCTCTTTCTGATTTCCCTGAACATATAGTAATTGACTAAGGTGGGATTTTGCCTGTAATCCGTAGATAGAATCTGCATTTGCCTGTTTTAAGGTGATATCGATGTAGTATTCCGCAGAATCATATTGACCAAGGTTTAGGTAACTGGTTGTAAGTTTATCCAGACTATTGAAATACTGGTCAGACGATACCCCTTTTGTTCTTATAACTACCGATTTTAGCAGCATGTTCGCACTATCGTATTGTTTGCGATTCATCAACTCTTCGGCTTCCTGAAATTGCAAGGTTACTCCTGTAGTATCACTTTGTGCCAGTGTTACAAGCGATACAAAGCAGGAGAACATCAGACTAAGTATGTTTTTTTTGATCATTCCGATTGATACATTAAATATTTTTCCACTTCACATTTAGACTTTTCATCTACTTTCAGGCGGTTTAATAAAAACTTGTTGAAAGTTAATAAACTGTTGCAATCAATTATGAGTGTCGTGTTTGTCTTTATTTATTACAGCCATTTGTGATTTTTGTTTAATAATGCCGTGCATAAGTCTGATTAATACCGCCTTATATTCCTGTTTTGGAAACTGTTTTTACTGCCGTGAGGATGACTATTTGCAGGAAAAATCAAAAAAATGAAATTTTCCGAAAAATGATGATTACTTTTCGAGCCAGTTTTATACTAACATTTGAGGAACCATAATAAGTTGAAGGACACGGAAATACTGGCGTTGTTAAAGGAAGAAAATGATAAGTCTTCCAATGTAGCTTTTCGGGCGATTTATCAGCAGGTATTTCCATTGATCAGACGGATGGTTCTGGATACGGGAGGTTCTGAAGAACAGGCATTGGACACTTTTCAGGATACGTCTTTGATATTTTTCAATAACGTAACTGCCGATAGGTACAAAAGCAATTCAACGATTAGTACTTATTTGTACTCGATTGCGAGAAACCAGTGGTTTGTTCAATTGAAAAAAGAGAAGAGACTGCCCAGGGGCGGTTCTGTAAGCGATGTAGACATCAGCGATGTGAATACAGAAGAGAATCAGGAACTGGAGACGACCAAAATCGTGGAGCGGTTTTTCAATAAACTGGATGACGGATGTCAACAACTATTGAAAATGTACTATTACGACAATAAAAGTATGAAACAGATAATGGAATCTTTCAATTTGGGTAGCGAGCAGGCAGCAAAAACAAAGAAATTCAGGTGTATGAAAAAGCTTCAAGGATTGTTTAAATCATACAGGATTGACAGAAACTCGTTTAATATTTAGAAAATGGACGAACAAAAGCAACAAGAATATATTGAGAGTTACTTAAATGGCGAGTTAGATGCAGCTGAAATAGCTGATTTTGAAAAGCGGTTGGCTTCCGATCCTGATTTGCAGGAGACAGTTATTATTGCAAAAGAAATGATTCAGGGGATTAAAGGCACTATTCTGCGACAGGAGATTGCCCGGATACATGAAGAGGAAAAACAAACCATACTGGAGCCTGTCATTTCAACCGAAAAGCCCGTTCGTAAGCTCTATTGGTCGTATGGTATAGCTGCTTCTATTTCAGTTTTGTTGCTGTTATGGGTTGGATTGTTCAATAACACCACTGATCAGGAGCTTTTCACAGAATATTATGAGCAATATCCTAACATCGTGAGTCTTAGAGGAGATGATCAAGGTACGCTGGTAGCAGGAATGAAGTATTACGCTGCTGGCGATTACGAAAAGGCGATTACGTTACTGGAAAAAGAAAGTAATGCTTCTCAAAAAAATAAGGCTGACCGACAATTTTATTTAAGTCTTAGTTACCTAAGTACGGAACAATCAGAACTGGCGGTCAGATCTCTTGAAAAGTTGAATGCAGCTGAAACAAAGTATCAACAGCAGATAAAGTGGTATTTGGCGCTGGCATATCTGCAGCAGGGTGAGCGAGATGATGCGTTATCGATGCTGAAGAAAATACAATCGGGGGAATATCAATACAGTCAATCGCAGGAGATTATTTCGGAGATTGAATAGTAACCAACTCAACTAGTTTTAGCGAGGAGATTCGAAACATGATCATTTAGACTCTGTTACTTTAGCTTTTTTAAAGGTTATTTTCTGATATTGGGATGTGAAATTTTTACAGGTTAAATCAAAAGTCCGAAATTAAATTTGTCTTCACAACTTTTACCGGGAAAAGGGAGATTAGTATGCAAGTCCGGGAAATCATTTATCTATCCTATCACTGAATCACGGGATGTAATTTCACCTGATTAAGCGATAGGCAGACTTATAGTTGTCGCTTACATTTGAGGTAGGTATCTTAGACTTTACTACTTTGGGTTAAGCATTGATTGACGTGTCAAAAATTGTAGCACAGAGATTTTATGGTTTACAACAATTATGAATGAAATCATGAAATTTTGCCGTAGTAATTTAGTTTAAATGTAAATAATAAACCTGTCGTGATAACCTTTATTATTAGACATTATCACGTTAAGTTTTGTATTGATAAATTTTTGATGTTGTAAATGTCAAGCTTTGTAATTTCAAGAAATTATGAATTGAAATTCAACTAATTCTTCAACTGAAGATATGCACAATGAACCTGTCGTGATAACCTTTATTATTAATCAAATCTTATGAAATATGGCTATTAAAATATTGATTGTAGATGATCACCATATGTTTTTAGAAGGCATCAGTGCTTTATTGAATGATCATGATACGATCAAAATTGTGTCCAGAGCCGAGAGTGGAAATGACGCATTGACTAAACTCTCGGAAGACAGTGAAGTGGATGTCCTTATTTCTGATTTGAGTATGCCTGATATGGACGGATTTGACCTGTGCGAGCAAATCAAAAAACTATATCCTGATATCAAGGTGCTGATGCTATCCATGCACAGCGACAGCTCTTCGATTAAGAAAGCAATCAGAGCGGGTGCCAGAGGTTATATTTTGAAGAACACCGGACACGATGAATTAATCAAGGCTATTACGACGCTGTATGAAGGAGGTACTTACTATAGCGACCGTGTAAAAGATAACCTGGTGGCAGATATCTCAGGAGAGGAGGAAAAATGTATTCATGAAGAAGTGAGGCTGACCAAAAGAGAGGAGGAGGTCTTGAAACTGATTGCAATGGAGTATACTTCACAAATGATTGCGGAAGAACTTTTTATCAGTTTCCACACGGTGGAAAGTCATAGAAAAAATCTGATGAAAAAGCTGCGTACCAATAATCTTGGGGGTCTTATTAAATATGCAATTAAAAATGGGTATGCGGAGTAGACCGGGACTTTCTGTAAATATTGAAGTTTTCATTTTTACTTTACTAATGTGCCTGCTTCCTGCTTTTACTTCGTTCTCTCAGACAGAAGAAGAAGGTCTGACAGCATTAGAGAAAGACTCCTCTGAGGTTAAGAAGCTATATTCAAAGTCATCGAATTTATTAATCAAATCCAGGCGAGCGGAAGCTTTACAATTTAATCTTCAAGGTATTCAACTAGCATCGGAAAAAGGGCTCGATAAGTTGTATGCCGAAGGTTGTTTTAAGAGATCCCTGATATTTAATACGCTGGATGAATTTGATTCTGCCAACTACTATGCCAACGTATGTATAAATGTGGCTGTTAAATATGGATTTGCGGAGTATGTAGGGAAAGGTAATAATCAATTGGGAAATATTCTGGTAAGAAGAGGGGATGGTAACAAGGGGTTGTCAAATTACCTGATCGCGCTTGAAGTTTTTCAGGTGGCAAATCACCTGGATGGAATTGTGACAACAAATATGTTGATAGCAAATCATTACCTGATGAACGAAGCATATGAGGATGCAATCACGCACTATGAAGATGCACTGTCCGAGTTAGCTGGAAAGGACAGGCCTGATAACTTGTGTGGTGTATTAAACAATCTGGGTGTTACTTACTATGAAAAAGGCGATTATAAAACGGCTCAGAGCTATTACGCCGAATCTTTACAATTGGCCAAAGCCAATGAAGGTTTAAGCTACAAAATAGCTGTTCGTGAATTGAACCTGGGAAAATTATACAGAGAAATTAGGCATTTTGAAAAATCAGATAGTATGCTAAATAGTGCTTATCAGCATACGATAGAGTTTCCAGACAGAAGAACGAGGTTAAAAACGCTTTTGCATTTAGGTATTTTATATAACAGGTTAAACATCCGTGAGCGATCGGTCAGGTATCTCAGGCACGCATTGGATAGCGCTAAAAACCAATATCTGGATATCGAACAAAGGTTGTATCGTGAACTCTCAGAAGGGTATGAGTATGCAGGCGATTTTGACAGTGCATTTTACTTCAGGAAAAAATATGATTTCCTGAAAGACAGTCTAAATGACCATAAGCAGAGGAAATATGAAGCATACTTACTGGAAAGATTTGAAACAGCAGAAAAACAGGCGAAAATAGAAGAATTATTACTTGAAGATGAAATTCAGCATACCCGTCAGACCATTGGAATAGTCATCGTTATATCGCTGATTGGTCTGATAGTGGTGATTTACCTTTATTATCAAAGCAGGCAAAGAAACCTGGCACTTGCTCATCAGCATAAAGAGATGCTAAATCAGAAACACATGGAAGAGCTGATGAAAGATATGGAGTTGAGTAAAGTCAAAAGTAAACTCGAAGGCACTGAGCTTGAAAGAAAAAGAGTTGCTCAGGAACTGCATGATGGAATAGGTGGTTCTTTGGCAGGTCTGAAATTGAATTTGATTAAAATCAATAAGGCTACTCCTGAAAGTGAGGGGTTAAACACTGTGATTGACAGGATGGATACGGTTTGTGAAGAAGTTCGTTCTGTTGCCCATGACCTGATTCCTCCATCCTTTGAAGAATCATCTTTTACCCTGCTGACAGAGCAATTTGTTAAGAAATACGAGAGGCCAGGGAAGACGACGGTATTTTGTGAATTGTATCCGCAGAAGCAGCTCAACACGATGGATGTGAAAATCCAGTTAGAGTTATATAGAATTATTCAGGAGTTGATTGTAAATATTAATAAGCATGCCAAAGCATCAGAAATTAACCTTTCACTCATTCATCATGACGATTATGTGAATTTAATAGTGGAAGACGACGGTGTAGGATTCAATATAGACGAGCCGGCAGGTGGTATTGGGCTTAAAAACATCAAATCCAGAGTAGATGGACTAGGTGGAAAGTTAGTCATTGAATCGCAACCTGCTAAAGGAACTTCCATAAGTTTAGATATACCCATCGACTCATCTCACTGAATTAAGGGATATTTCAATCTCACTTAATTCTGTCTCAATTTCTTTCTGTTGAATGCGTTAGTTTTGAAAATGATTAAACATCTGCGCTACTGAAATTTTAACATGATGAACTTATAACCAGATACACATACTAACCCGACTAGAACGATTAAATGTCACGAATTTGTGGCTGAAATTAATAATGAGATGACGATTTACACTAAAGTCCGATAGCATTTATGTAATCAGTATTTATATCAGATTTCATTAGATGCATATTTATGACGAAGAAACTATCGCCCGGCATATTGATAACTATTTAAATTTTTGAATGTATGAAAAAACGAATCAGATTAGAACAACTAAGAGTAGAAAGTTTTATTACGGAAATATTGGATCGTAATTCTGTAAGGAGTGGTCTTGGCATGGGAAGTGAGTTAGATACAACCACTACCTCTTCTCGCCAAAGTGAAGTTGTATTATGTGAAGACCATTTGGTCAAAACAATTACGAACTGTGATCAAAAAAGACCCTGATTATGATGAGTCAGATTTTACACGAAACAACTATATAAATACAACACACAATGAAAAATAAATTTAAATTAGAAAAGTTTAAGGTTAGCAGTTTTGTGACTGTTTTAGAAAACCTACAGCAAGTAAATGGTGGGCTTGAAAATAGCAGAAGTGAAATTGATACCACGGGGACTTCTTCGACATCCGGTAACCCAAAGGTATGTGTCGAACATACGGTAGATACTGTCTGTCAGGAATCTATGTTCTGCTAGAAGACCTTTGACAGGGACATAAACTGTTTTCTTCTAAGCAAATAAACAGTAACAGTTAAATAAACTGCCACCTTTTGAGTGGCAGTTGCTGTTTAAAAGCGCTTAGTGATTAACCTTACAACAAGTACTTAGTGGCTCCAGGTGACTTTTGTCATCTCCACAACCGAAGCGAGTAAGTGGAGCAGTGGTGGTCACTCCACCCTTCACTGTTTCCGAATTTTTTACGTCTAGTTTTGTAATGAAACTATTGACTTTCAGTTTGCTCAGATTCATTTTCTTGTTCATAATTGATATAGTTTTAGTTTCCATTCCTTACTTTCAGGAACAATTGATGGTTCAAATATCAGATGATGATTCTGAAAAGTAAATCCCGTTTTTATGTGAAATTTCATGGTCACTTGATGTCGTTAGTAGTTGACTTTCATTATTTAGCAGGAATTAAATAATAATGTAATTCGATACAAGTCATACGCTGTTGCTCCAGTCTGTAACAAGAATTTGCGCTTCTCATTCTTTTAAATTGATTATTACTATATTTAACCTGCCTTGCCAGAGATTTTGGCATGATTCGGCAAATGAATGTAGGAACTGTATGATCAAAACTATGAGACCGATAATTTTATTCAATTCTATTTTGTTGATTTTACTTTTTACGCAAGCTTCTGCTCAAAATGTAGAGCAGATTATTGATAGATATATTGAGAGAGTAGGTGGAGAAGACATGCTGGGAAATATAAAAGGCATGGTGATGACGGGAACATTTAAGCAGGGAGATTTGGAATTTCCGATTAGGCAAGTCATTATGACTGATGGCAGGCAATACATGGAAATGACCTTTATGGGGCGACAAATCAAACAACGGGTATATGATGGTAAGACTCTCTGGGATGAAGAAATTAGTACTGGCGCAGCGGAAGCAGCCGATGACGAAACAACCTATAATTTTAAATTAGGTCTGAATGATTTTCCTGATGCATTGTACAAGTATAAGCAAAAAGGTTACCAGGTGGCTTTCGTGGGGAAGGTGACAAAGAAGGGCAAAGAAACCTATAAAATTGCAGTGCAACGGGAGAATACCATCGTTGAGGGAATAGAGAAGAAAGATATCGTTTATTATTATCTGGATGTAGACAGTGGCTTATCGCTTTTTCAGGAATCCGCCCCTGCTGATGGAGCTGGCGCCAGTAAGGTAGCAATCCTGGAGTTTTCCGATTACCAATTGGTAGAAGGAAAGTATCTGATGCCTTTTACACTCATTCAAACAATGGAAGGCGAAAATGTTTTTGAGCTAAGAATCAAAAAAGTAGTGCTGGACCCTGTCGTGACTGATGAAGAATTTAAGTTTCCTGGATAGCGCTTTTCAAAGTCTTTGCAGGTTGATATAGAAATATCTATTTTCATATATTGCATTGTTGCAGGTCTTTAGGCTTCTTTATCTTTTTCCTGCTTAGAAAGTAGTTTAATGATTATTTAAAAAATGTTCCGACCGTTTTTATAAAAAGGTGAAAAAATGTCAGGAAAATGTAAAACTTCCTGCCAAAAGCAACGTTTTTACTCCAATTGGCATCTTAATTGCAGATAATTAAGCAAAAAAGAGGAAGAATTGAATAATTAATTCAGTCCTTTCAGAAAGAATTCAATAAATCAATTACATTTGCACGCTTCATGAGAGAGGGGATATGGACAGATGGTTGATAATGCCCCGGCAGCCTTGCCGGGGTGTTTTTTTATCAACAGATCATCTCTTCAGTGCGAAGAAATCATTATCGAATCCTATCAAAACTGTTTTCAAAGGGTGGATGTATCAATCGCTTCTTTGCAGAACACGATCTTTTCTGCAAGTGATTATCAAAAAAATGTATGAGGTGCTTTATAAACTGACGGGGAATAATTGAGTCGGTGATTTTAAAAATTCTGATGACCCGTATGATCTGTGTTAATCTGAAAAAGATTAAAAAATAAAAGGCTATCCCTTCTGGATAACCTTTTATTCCATTAGCTGGAAACACACACCAAGTAGTTACTAAAATTGTACTATGAAGCAAATTTAAGGCTATTCAAACCGCTATTTCAGTACTTTTCCGACTAAGTATGTTACATTTCCGACTAACGGTCTCTTATCTTTTGATAATCTATGGGAAGGAACGTTTAAATGATGGATTTAACTTAAAATGTTGAGGTAGGAGAAATCCCGAATTCTTTTTTAAAGCACTTGGAGAAATATGAAGGGCTCGAAAAACCAGTCATGAATGCAATTTCTGCAACAGTATATTGCTGCAGCATGAGTAATTCTTTTGCCTTATTGAGACGAAGTGAATTGATCAGTTGATTGGGGGATTTGTTTGTTAAGCTTTTAATTTTTCTTTGAAGCTGTCTTTCACTAACGCCTGTTTCTCTACTGAGGATATCCACTCCAAAGGATTCATTGCTGAGGTGGTTTTCAATCGATTCCAAAACACTTTCCAAAAATGTAACAGGTTGTATTTCGTTACTGGCAGCAGACATCGGTATAGTAGCTAGCTGCTCTTTTTGGGTCACCTGATAGAGTATGCAAGGGCTGACGGTCTCAGGATCGAATATCGTGTTATGTTTACTAAAACTTAAATCAATGCCAGACATCAGATGTTTGATGCCTTGTGTGATGAGTATCTGATTAGGATAGGCCAGGGCTAGTATACTGGAAGCGAGATTGTCTTTTTCTTCAAATTCGACATTGCCATCCTTCAAAGGTCTTTCCTGTAAGTAAATACCCGCAAAGAATTCCGTATTTGAGGCACTTAGTTCCTGTTTTAGTGTCATAGCACAGTTTACTGCTTTGGCTGGTCCTTTGAAAGTTAGTTTTATTTCATTTTTTTGATAGCTAAGGACTTTCCCATTGTGATTTCGCGCGATCTTGCTGATATTTTCATATTGAGTTGCATTCGATCTCTCAGGAAGTTGAGCAACAAGTACGCTATTAAGAGCAGTTTTCTGCATCTCCACAGTGTAGGTTTCCAGAATAAAAACTTTCATTTCATTGAGTACCTCCTCGGTATTTCCTACCCAGAAAAGGTGGTCATTCCCGTCAAATTCCACAAACCTCGAACCTTTGATTTGTTGGGACATATACCTGCCTTCCTCTATTTTTACATCTATATCATTTGTTCTCTGTAAAATGAGCGTAGGAACTTTCACAGACTTCAGAATATCGGTTATATCGACTTCAGTGTTCATTTTAGTCAAAACCATTGCGGCACTCGGGCTTGCGCCAAAACGGAAATAACTAGCCAGCCAATTCATGAAAACCGGATCATTTACTTTAGAGGGAGCCAGCTTTTCAATCTCCATGTTATCACATCCCCAGCGGTTTTCGATCATCTCATACACTTCGTTCCTTTCCTCATCTGTGGGAGCCCACGGATAGTCTGCGGAGTACCTGCGTTTTGCAAAAACACCAAAGGTAATCAGTGAGATGACTTTATCGGGATAGGTAGCAGCAAATAGAGTAGATACACTTCCTCCTTCAGAATGACCAAATAGTACGGCCCTTTCTGACCCAGCTGCATTCATCACAGCCTGGATATCCTCCATTCGCTCTTCCAGTGAAGAAAAATCGACTGTTCTGTCAGATAGTCCTGTTCCTCTTTTATCAAATAGGATCACTCGCGCTATCTTACCCAGCTCCTGAAGGAATGAAACTAGTTCTGGACACGACCACATCCAGTCGATATTAGATACCCATCCCGGTATATAAACCAGGTCAAGGCTTCCGGATCCAAAAACCTGGTAGGCGATATTGATGTCTCCCGCTTTAGTATACTGTGTTTTTGGTTTTGAGAATTGTTTCGCACTTTGTTGATCCGGCAGTTCGGACACAACTTGATTATAAAAGGCACCATTGTGATATGGAATCGGTCTTCTGCTTAGAGTGAAAGTTCTCATGTATTACTCGGTTATATTCTGATTACTAATTCGCATTGAAATCTGATTGGAATTTCTATTTGGCCAGTTGAGTGAAATTGTCTCTTGAGGAATTCTATCAGAATGAGAACCACACATCAAATCTCATTTTCTGGCATTTGATTAGGTCAATACTAATCAGGCCCATCATTTCAATGCGTAATTTTTTAATTGTGTATTCCAGGTAAACTTTTGTACAAATGAACGGATAAATGAAGATTAT
>JBCBHL010000070.1:0-24627 GCA_038525605.1 Bacteroidota bacterium | reverse complement strand
CAATGATTTCGATTCCTGAAATGTATGTTTTTCAGGAATCGAAATCATTGAAAAAGCCGGCAATGCACACGCTTTGAAGGAATTAAAAAATGCTTACCAGAATTTCCTTTTTGAATACGATTCCTGAAATGTATGTTTTTCGGGCTTTTTCGACTTGGTCAGTTTCGAGATAGGATTCTGCCAGGTGGTAGTAAAGTGCGATATATCCGGGGTCTATTTCAATGATTTTCTCAAACTGACTGATTGCCTTTTCTGGCATTTCTTCTTTATATTCAAGGGCCAGTGCATAGTGTGAAAAGAGGTCTTTCGGGTCTTCTTCTATGAACTGTTTCAGTTGTAAAATCCTTCCTTCGTTCATTAAGTATCTAATTTTTTTAATTTAGGCATTTGATTAGTTAACTTCACGCAAAATTACAAAATAAACCCTATTTGTATATGAATATATTAGTGTGTATTACTCACGTACCGGATACAACATCCAAAATAAACTTTACGGATAATAACACAAAATTCGATAAAAGCGGTGTACAATTTATCATTGGCCCATACGATGATTATGCATTAGCCAGAGCAGTGGAATTAAAGGAGCAGAACGGCGGTAAAATTACCGTTCTGAATGTGGGGGAGGCTGAAACAGAGCAAACCATTAGAAAAGCATTGGCGATTGGAGCCGATGAAGCGATTAGAATTAATGCAGAACCAGTAGATTCTTATTTTGTGGCAAACCAGATTGCTAAGGTTGCTAAAGAAGGTGCTTACGATTTAATCCTGATGGGAAGAGAATCAATCGACTTTAACGGAGGAATGGTACACGGGATGGTAGGAGAGATGCTTGGCATGCCTTCATTATCACCGGTGATGCAACTGGATGTGGAAGGAAGTACTGCGAAAGTAGCACGAGAGATAGAAGGAGGAAAGGAATATCTGGAAGTAGAACTACCATTTATAGCAGGATGTCAGGAACCTATCGCTGAGTGGAAAATTCCAAATATGAGAGGTATTATGTCAGCACGTTCTAAGCCTTTGAACGTCATCGAGCCAGATAACAATGATGTAAAAACTTCATTAGGCCAGTATGATCTGCCACCAGCAAAAGGCGCTGTTAAAATGATTGATGCAGACAATGTCGGCGAATTGGTGGATCTGCTAAAAAATGATGCTAAGGTTATTTAATCAACTTTTAAAGAAAAAAAATGTCAATATTAGTATTTGTAGAAACTGACGAAGGGAAAGTAAAGAAATCTTCATTGGAGGCTGTAAGCTATGCTTCAGCGATGAATGACGGAGATGTACTGGCAATTGCATTTGGAGAAGTTGACTCAGCGGAGTTAGCAGCAGTGGGTAAAAGTGGTGCCCAGAAAGTGTTGCATGCTTCGGATGCGAAATTAAACGAAGGAAATATTCAGGCTTATTCAACTGGTATAGCTGCCGCAATGGACGCTAACGGAGCTGGAAGCCTTATATTAGCAAAATCTTCTCTTGGAGACGCTGTAGCAGCCAGAGTTGCTATTAAAACAGGTGCTAGCTTAGCTTCTAACGTAACTTCTTTGCCAGATACGTCTAACGGTTTTCAAGTAACCAGAAGTATTTACACGGGTAAAGCTTTTGCAACAGTTGAATTGACTGGTGATAAGAAAATTATTGCGATCAAGAAAAATTCTGTCGATCTTAAAGAGGATGGCGCAGATGCCAGCGTAGAGGCTTTTATTCCTGAAATCCCTGACAGCGATTTTGGAGTAAAGAAACTGTCTCAGGAAAAGGCAACAGGAGATGTTTTATTGCCAGAAGCAGATATCGTGGTATCAGGAGGAAGAGGCTTAAAAGGTCCTGAAAACTGGAACATGATTGAAGATTTGGCTAAGACATTAGGTGCTGCTACCGGCTGTAGTAAACCTGTTTCTGATATCGGTTGGAGACCGCATCATGAACACGTTGGCCAGACTGGTGTGAAAGTTAGCCCAACTTTGTATGTTGCTGTTGGTATTTCTGGTGCAATTCAGCATTTAGCAGGGGTAAACTCTTCTAAATACATTGTTGTCATTAACAAAGATGCTGAAGCACCATTCTTCAAAGCTGCTGATTATGGAATAGTTGGAGATGCTTTTGAAGTATTACCAAAACTTACTGAAGCACTAAAAAGCGCTAATTAATTAAGTGAAAAAAATAAAACTAGAAATATTAGGTCTTTCTTCCAGTCAGACGCAAAATGGTTCTTTTGCGCTGGTTCTAGGTGAATCTGAAGGCAACAGAAGACTCCCGATTATCATTGGGATGTTTGAAGCACAGGCAATTGCCATTGAGATTGAGAAAATTGTTCCTAACAGGCCCATGACACATGATTTGTTTAAGTCATTTGCCTACAGCATCGGTTTTGATCTGAAAGAGATTATCATTTCGGATTTAAAAGAAGGAGTGTTTTTTGCAAAAATACTCTGCGATGGAGAAAAAGGAGATTTTACAATTGATGCAAGACCGTCAGATGCTATAGCTATCGGATTAAGATTCAACGTACCAATTTACACCAATGAATCAATACTGACTGAAGCGGGCATTGTCTTAACAGATGATGCAGAAGATGAGATTGCTAAACTCAAGAAGACCTCAGGTACCGGAGAAGAAGTTCCGGCTGCCAGCGAAGGTGAAAAACTTGATAAAATTTCATTCGATAAGCTTGAGAAAATGCTCAATGAAGCGCTTGAGAAGGAAGATTATGAAAGAGCTGCTAAGATTAGAGATGAGATGAACCGTCGAAACTAGGCGCCCGGTTTTCTGGTTTAATGAGAATATTTAAAGTCGATACAACTATTTGTGTCGACTTTTTCTATTATTATAGCTAAATTATATGTAATAGGTTTTTTATCGAACGCTAAGACTCTTCTATCGAAAAAATGATAGTTGCTATAATGAATCCTTTAAATTTACAATAGAGTAAAAGCTTACTGTTAGCCGTTTATTACTATTTAAATGAACACACTTACACCTTTTTTGAGGAATATCTTAGTAGTATTGCTATTTTTCAACTACTCCGTTCTGGTAGCGCAAGAAACATTAACATATGAAAGTGTTAAAGGTGTTTTGGATCT
This sequence comes from Bacteroidota bacterium, assembly GCA_038525605.1. Taxonomy (GTDB): domain Bacteria; phylum Bacteroidota; class Bacteroidia; order Cytophagales; family Cyclobacteriaceae; genus JANSWY01. Next base: position 21,544 of record JBCBHL010000070.1, on the reverse strand, counting down.
ATCAGTGTCCAGATTTGATGCAGGAGATTTTAAAAGAGCCATAGAATATGGAACCAAAGGTCTGAAACAAGCAAAAGAGATCAACGACGATGAGCTAATACTCTATTTTCAAAGTGTTTTAGGCAATTCTTACCTCGAAACTCAGGACTACAAAGAGGCAATCAATTACTTTTTGCAAATCGGGCTAAAAGCAGAACAGCTTAATAATAAAGATGTAGCTGCCGATGCATATTTCGCACTTGCCAATGTCTATGCGACAATGGGAGCACATAACAGAGCAGCGGAGACCTATAAAAAATCAGCAGACTTTTTTAAGGAACAGGAAAATCTGCAGAGGCAGGTTGATGCACTTACCGGAACAGCTTTCAACTTTAAATTCTCCAAAGCCTATTCTTCGGCAATCAAGTATTTGAAGCAGTTGCTAAACCTAGTGAAAAACGATCCTTTTTATAAAGCTTCTTTTAACGAGCAGCTTTTTATCATTTATTCAGAACAAAGAGACTGGAAAAATGCAGTAAAGGCAGGAGAGGTTGTTTACAACTACAAAAAAACACAGGGCCCAAAAGCTGAGTTTTTGGAGATAGGAAGGCAGCTAAGTCTGCTATATTCCAAACTTGGTAATTTCAACCGAGCTGGTGACATAGCAACAGAAGTTTTTAATGGCAGTCCCTCAAACATAGAGAGTAATAGAGTCGTGGCAGTAGCCCAGATTGCCGAAGGGGATTATCAAACAGCTATTAATAACCTTAATCAAACCCTAAATCTGGTAATTGCTTCTCCGAACCCGAGACAGGAAATGCTCACCTATAAAAATCTTGCTCAGGCCTATTCCGAATCAGGTAACCAAACAAAAGCATTGGATGCATTGAAGAAATCCGAAACCCTTGCCATGAATCAGGATAATTCCGATGAATTGGTCGAGATTTATGAACTGGGTATCGTCATAGGGGGTAAAAGAGCTGAAAATGAGCTAGTGACCAGATATAAGAACCTCAAAGCCAATGAGGAAAGTAGTATTAAGGCAGCCGAAACAAATCAAAGAAGGATTGTTAACAGAGCTGATAACCAGGCTAAGAAGTATGAGGCTGATCTTTCTTTTAAGATTGTCAATGAAATCAGTAAGGAATCTACTAACAGAACTGCGGAACTTTCCGATAACGTTAAAAGACAGCAAAGGACATTGCTGTCAACCAAGAAGGAGTTAGAGTTCAACAGAAAAGAAAATGAAGAGATAAAAAGGCTGAATAGAGAACTGGATTCATTGAAAAACCTGTTTGAGAATCAGGCGAAGGTGGAAGCTTTGAGGGCTGATGGGCTCGAAGAAGAAGTGGATACTACTGTCTATAAATTGGTTCAGGCAATGAGTCTGGCTGAAGCAAAACAACAGGCGGTGGAATCAATCAGTAGACTGAGAAGATCTGAAAATGATGCAGCCAGAAAACAGCAAACAATATATGCTATCGTCATTGGAAGTGTTCTGATTTTACTGTTAGGAGCGGTCTTTTTCGGCTACAAAACAAATCAGTCTAAAAAGATCATTTCCAGCCAGAACAGGAATCTGGAAGATCAGCAAAAGATCATCAATAAGCGCAATGCCCAGTTGAAGAAAAGCTCCGGTCATTTGTTGAAATCAAACAATCAATTGAAGAAAACTCAGCTGCATTTGAAAGATTCTCTTTCTAAGGAGCAGCATATGAGAAGTGAGCTTGAAAATATCAACTCCGAACTGAAAAATACGCAGGTACAACTGATTCATGCTGAAAAAATGTCATCGCTGGGTCAGTTAACAGCAGGTATTGCGCATGAGATCAATAATCCGATCAACTTTGTTCTGAACAGTGCGAATATCATCGGCATGAATTTCGAAGAGATCAAAGAGATCATGGATGAAGTCATAGATAAGGAAGATGGCGACCAGATCGTTGACTTTATGAATACAATAGACATTGAAGAACTGCAGGAATCAATGGATATAATCATAGAGATGCTTGGCAATCTCAAATATGGTGCTGACAGAGTGACGGAAATTGTAAAAGGGTTGAGGACATTCTCCAGATTTGACGAGGCTGAAATCAAAACTGTCGATATTCATGAAAATATTGAGTCATCATTGCTGATTCTGCACAATAAATACTCTGATCAAAACATTACTATTAATAAGGATTTTGATACGAACCTGCCGGAGATCGAATGTTATCCGGGGCAGTTGAATCAGGTATTTGTCAATATCATCAATAATGCGATTGATGTACTTTCTGAGAATGACAATCCTGTCATTGAGATCGGTACAAAATATGAATCTGACAAGGCAATTATCAGCATTGCTGATAATGGTAGTGGGATATCAGAAGAAATTAAAGAAAAGATATTTGATCCATTTTTTACCACGAAGGATGTAGGAAAAGGGACTGGACTTGGGTTATCTATATCACATAGTATTATACAACAACATAACGGAGAAATAAAGGTTGACAGTATTTTAGGTGAGGGAACAAAATTTACTATAGTTTTGCCTAAGAGCTTATACAGTGTAAAATCAGACGAGCAGGCTGTCGCTTCAAATTAGTACTGAGAATGAGATTAGAAAACGATAGGTTAGATAGACGTGCGGTTAATAAGCACAATATTCTCTATGTAGATGATGAGGTCATAAATCTCAAAGTTTTCAAAGAAACCTTCAAGCGTTACTACAATGTATTTTTGGCCCAATCAGGAAAAGAAGGCTTAAAAATACTCGATGAGGTAAGTATAGATCTGGTAGTGACAGATCAGCGAATGCCGGAGATGTCTGGAACCCAGTTTTTGGAAAAGGTGGTTCACAAATATCCGGAAGTATTGAGGATGATTATGACAGGGCACAGTGACCTGGAGGTAATCATTAAATCTATCAATGATTTTGGCGTTCATCAATATATCACCAAACCCTGGAATTCTGAATCACTGAAAATTGTTTTTGATTCGTTTCTCAATAAGCAGAACAAAGAATTGTCAAAGCTTGGTGATGGACCTGAAGGAGAAGAGATAGCAGAAGACAAGATCAAGTCCTATGCTAAAACATTAATTAGTTATAAGGATTTTAGAGTTGATATTGTAAAAAAATATTTTGAAAACCCCATTGTAGTCAATTACTCAAAGGAGTGTGAGGGAAAAGAAAATATTTTTATACATGAGTTCCGGGGAGAAGATAGCTTTCTTTTCCTCATGGTAAACTGCTCGGTTAATGAAATAGAGGGCAGTTTGATTAAATCGAGTATTTTGGATTATGGAAAAGACTTCCTGATCTCAAATAAACTATTTAATCCGGTCGAATTTTTCACTTATCTGTCGACAATATCGGTGGAGATAGTGAAGCAGCATTTTTATGATAACATCACAATCGGTTTAACAGTATTCTTTAGTCATAATGATAAACCAAATGATTGGGTCATTACCAATTCAGATATGATATTTGGATATAAAGATGATCAAATCGTGACTTTTGAAAACGTTGAATCAAAATCTTCCCAGTTGCCTGGCGATAACGCAAAGATTTATCGGATAAACAAAGAAGTATGTGACAATATATACATGTATTCCATGGATACGCTTACGGATAAGGATGTATTTGAAGGTAATTTGTTGCACCTGCTCGATAGCATGTTGAATGCTTCGTATGGTGAAAAGCTGATTTCTTTACAATCATTTCTAAACTCATCAATTTCCGATAGTGGCGTAGATAAATTTTGTATGGTAGGTTTGGAATACAACTAAATATATATCTTTGCATTATCAGCATATGGGAAAATAAATTGATTGAAAAAGGGTTTCTAGCGGAATTCCTGGCTTACTGTTTAATATATTTTCCATGAAAATTACACAATACCAAACTGATTCTCATCAGGTTAAAATCAAGCCTAATATTCTTTATGTGGATGATGAAGAAATTAATTTAAAAGTCTTCAGGTCTACATTTAAAAGACATTACAATATTTTCACCTGTACTTCAGGCTATGAAGCCCTTAACGTATTAAATGAACAGGATATCCAACTGATCGTTACAGATCAGAGGATGCCTGAAATGAACGGCACTGAACTGCTTTCGAAAGTTGTACCTAACCATCCAGGTATCTTACGAATGATTATGACAGGTTTTAGCGATCTGGAAGTAATTATCAGAGCCGTTAATGAATTTGGTATTCATCAATACATCACTAAACCCTGGGATTTTGAGGCCCTCAAAGGTGTATTTGATGACTTGTTGTTAAAGCCTCAGGTGACATCAGATGATTCATTGTATTCAGAAAGAAATCAGATTACCAAGTATGCTGAAGGGTTTGTCAATAAAAGGAATGAGTCAGGTTTTGACCTGATTAATAAATATTTCAAATCTTCTTATCTATTCAATCATTCTATCCATTGCAAGGGTGAGAAGAACGTATTTGTGCATGAGTTTAAAAAAGGAGATGCCATCATTTCCTTTATTGTAGGTTGTTCAGTGACTGGTATCAGGGGTAGTATGTTGAAATCATTTGTCAATGATATTGCTAAAGACCAGCTACTTTCCAAATCTGCATTTAACCCAGTTAATTTTTTCCGTGATCTGAACAAAGCAAGCAGTAGCTTCCTGAAAGACATTGAAATTGAAGAGGAGGAGATAGAAATTCAGATGATCTACAAGTTTGAGTCCAAACCAAATACATGGATTCTTACCAACAGGTCAAGCGTCTTGGGTATCAAAAACAATAATTATGTTGAGTTACCGATACATTCTGTCAGACCGGACGAAAAACTGACCATCTACAGACTGGAACCGGACGTTTGCGATAAATTTTACTTGTATGCCATTGATCAACAGGTGAAGGATGCAGCTTTATCCTCTAAACTGGAAAACAGAATCATAGAGCTGAATCGAAGTGGCGATCCTGAGATCATTAAAATAGAATTACAATCATATCTTGATCACGAGATTACCAATCACCAGATAGACAAACTTACTCTACTCGAAATAGAATTGTAATCCATAAAAGTTTTTAATAGACTGTTACAGCTTTGTTACCAATTTGTTTAATTTGGGACAAATTTGATTAGATGGATTTTCTTCTGAGTTTTCTGAGGGCTATCGTTGGTGTAGCATTCTTTATAGGGGTAGCTTATTTGTTATCAGCCAATCGAAAAAAGATTGACTGGAAGCTTGTAAGAGCGGGTTTGATTTTACAGATTGCTTTAGGATTTATACTGATTGGCGGTCGGCAATTGGAGCTACCTCCTGGCAGAATCAAAAGAATTATCACATTTGTTCCTGATCTTTTTAGTCTGGTCAGTGAAAAATTCGTTACGCTCCTGGGGTACACGGAGAAAGGAACCAGCTTTATTTTTGGGAATCTGATCAACAGTGCAAATGAGAACATTGGTTTTATCTTCGCATTTAAAGTGCTGCCTACCGTTATATTTTTCGCCACACTTACTGCGGGTCTCTATTATCTGGGGATTCTACAAAAACTTGTGAAAGGGATTGCGTGGGTGATGGCCAAGACTATGAGGCTGTCAGGTGCCGAGTCACTATCAGCAGCCGGAAATATCTTTCTGGGACAGACAGAAGCTCCACTTTTGGTTAAGCCTTTCGTAGCTGGAATGACCAGGTCAGAGCTCCTTTGCTTAATGACAGGAGGGATGGCCACTATAGCAGGTGGAGTCCTTGCCGGATATGTCACAATGCTTGGCGGAGATAGCGCAGCTGATCAGGCTGTATTCGCTTCCTATTTATTAAGTGCTTCATTCATGAATGCTCCGGCAGCTATTATCATGTCGAAGATTTTGTTGCCGGAAATGGAAAAGGACTCCATCAATACTTCTTTGGAAGTAAACTCTGAGAGTCTTGGGGTAAATCTGGTCGATGCATTGGCAAATGGTGCATCAGATGGTCTCAAACTTGCGCTAAATATAGGTGGAATGTTATTAGCATTTATTGCTTTGATAGCGCTGCTAAATGGCATTTTGGGGTGGTTTGGAGATCTTACTTTTTTTGGTACCACAGCAGGTTTAAATGATGCGATTTATAAAGCTACGAATGGTACTTTTAACGCCCTCTCTATTGAGTATCTGTTGGGTCAGGCCTTCAGACTTTTTGCATTTTTCATGGGGGTTGAATGGGGAGAATCATCACTGGTGGGCTCTTTGTTGGGACAGAAACTTGCTGCTAATGAGTTTATTGCCTATCAGGGACTTCAGGGATTTATGAAAAGTGATTTGCTTAGTCAGAAATCTATCATCATTTCTACCTACGCCTTGTGTGGTTTTGCAAATTTCAGCTCCATAGCGATTCAGATAGGGGGTATAGGAGGAATGGCCCCAACTCAACAAGGAAACATCTCTAAGCTGGGATTTAAAGCATTATTTGCCGCTACCATAGCAACGATGCTTACAGGGACCATTGCAGGAGCTTTCTTTTAGAATATTAGACGAATAAGGAAATAGTACTTCGCCTACTTTGCTCTTGCACCTTTGACCAGCAGTTCGGCAGTAGCCTGGTTGGTGGCTAGGGGGATGTTGTGTACATCACATATTCTTAATAGCATTTGCACATCGGGTTCGTGAGGATGCTTATCGAGTGGGTCTCTGAAAAAGATTACCATATCAAGTTTCTTCTCAGCTGCAAGTGCTGCAATTTGTGCATCACCACCTATCGGACCACTGAGGAATTTATGTACTTTAAGACCAGCTTTTTCCGCATGAGATCCTGTCGTTCCCGTTGAAACTAGTTCCGCAGCTTCCAGATACTTTTTATGTCCCAGAAGAAAACCAACCATATCTGCTTTTTTACCATCGTGTGCTATAATCGCTATTTTCATACTTGTCATATTTCTTTTCTGGGAATTAAAATTTCAGATGTTTCTATCTAAAGCGGAAAAGTACTTAAATAGAGCTGGCTATCAAAAAGGTGGGTGGATAATTTGATTGAACCGCTTTTAAATCAAAACAGGTTTCGAAGAAAACTCCGAAACCTGCTTTCTAACTGAATTATGAATTTTACTTCTTATCGTAGCTGTGGTTTTCCTTAGGAGAGCCACTCATGATCTCATCATTGGCAAAATCCCTAAACTTCTCAAAGTTCACATTGAATGCTGCAGCCAACTCATTGGCCTTTGCATAAAATGCAGGATCATCTTTCCAGGTTTCTCTTGGGCTTAGAATCTCAGAAGGAACATCAGGACATGTCATCGGTATTTGTGTACCGAAGATGGAATGCGTTCTGAAACCTACGTTATTAAGCTTCCCGGTAAGAGCAGCTGTAATCATCGCTCTGGTATATGGTAACTTTATCCTGCTTCCTACGCCGTAAGGTCCACCAGTCCAGCCAGTATTAACCAACCAGATGTTTACGTCGTACTGTTCCATTTTCTCTCCCAGCATTTCAGCATATTTAGTTGGATGTAGCGGTAGAAATGGAGATCCAAAACAAGCACTAAAAGTAGTTTGTGGTTCGGTAATTCCTGCTTCAGTCCCTGCCACTTTAGCAGTATATCCAGAGATGAAATGAAACATCGCTTGTGCCTTATTCAGTTTCTGAATAGGGGGAATTACGCCAAATGCATCGCAGGTCAGGAAGAAAATGTTTTTTGGAATACCGCCAACCGATGGAGAAACCGCATTGGAAATATGGTGTATTGGGTAAGCAGTTCTTGTATTCTCTGTTACAGTTGAATTTTCGTAATCTACACTTCTGGATCCTTCAATGAAACGGGTGTTCTCAACGATCGCTCCGAATTTGATCGCATCGAAAATTTCAGGTTCTTTTTCCCTGGTGAGGTCTATGACTTTAGCATAACATCCACCTTCGAAGTTAAACACGTTAGAACCGGTCCATCCATGTTCGTCATCGCCAATCAAACCTCTTTTAGGATCAGCCGATAATGTTGTTTTTCCTGTTCCTGATAAACCAAAGAAGATCGCTGTATCATGATTTTCCAGCCCTATATTGGCTGAACAATGCATTGAAAGGACATTTCTTTCCTGAGGTAAGATGTAATTAAGAACAGAAAAAATACCTTTTTTCATTTCACCGGCATAGCCTGTTCCTCCAATAAGAATAACTCTTTTCTTTAAATTAATTGCAGCGAAATTAGTCTGTCTGGTGCCATCAACTTCAGGGTCTGCCATGAACTCCGGAATACAGATAATGGTGAAATTGGGATCAAAAGATTCCAGTTTATACCTGTCAGGACGCAGGAACATGTTGTAACAAAATAAATTTTGCCATGCTTTTGTATTGATAACTCTCAGGTTCAGTCTATAGGTTTTATCAGCACCTGCATAAGCATCTCTTACATACACCTTTTTGTCTTCCAGAAATTGGATCATTTTGGCCTGAAGACCATCAAAGTTAGCTTCAGACATCGGGATATTTACATCCCCCCACCAAACTGTGTTTTCAGTTTTGTCATCTTTTACGATGAAGCGGTCTTTTGGTGATCTTCCTGTGAACTTGCCAGTGTCGCACATCAACGCACCGGTATCAGTTAATGATCCTTCGTTATTTTTCAGTGCTTCTTCTACCAATTCAGCTGGTGAAAGATTCCAGTAAGCAGCCTGAACTTTCTGAATCCCTACCTTACTTAAGCCGTTTTCGGACGGTTTTAATCCGATTTCTTGCATAGTTAAAGTTATTTGAGTTATACTTGTTTATTTAAGTTACAAACTTAGAGAAAAATATGACTTAATCGGGCTGTTAAATAGTAAATTATTTTACGCTAAAGGCCTTTTTTTAACCTAAACAAACGTTTTCATCAAATATGAGTGATTCACATAGCCAAAAGACCTTTTTAGGGCACCCCCGGGGATTGGCGACATTGTTCTTTACCGAAATGTTCGAGAGATTTAGTTACTATGGTATGCGTGCTTTGCTGTTCTTATACATCACGGCCAGTATCACGTGCGAAGATCCGGAACAATTATGCCAGGGGTTGGGTATTGATAAAAAGGTTGGAGGAGCTATTTATGGTCTCTATGTAATGGGTGTTTATGTCTTTGCCTTACTTGGAGGCTGGATTGCTGACAGACTTTTGGGATTGAAGAAATCTGTTTGGTATGGTGGGCTAATTATCGCATTAGGACATTTTACTATGGCAATACCAGGTTTAGTGGGGTTAGTGAATGGCGAGGTGGTCAAGACAGGTATTACTGATCTCGATACTTTACCATTTTTCCTTGGACTAATTTTTATTGCAATTGGAACAGGTTTACTTAAGCCAAATGTAAGTTCCATGGTAGGTTCTTTATATCCTGCCTCAGAAAGCGCCAGAAGAGATGCTGGGTTTTCTATCTTTTATGGAGGTATTAACCTGGGTGCGTTTTTGTCGCCTCTCATTACAAGTCCTCTTGGTGAACAAGTTAATTGGCACCTGGGATTTGGAGCAGCTGGTCTTTTTATGGTATTAGGGTTAATACAATATAAAATGACAGATCATTTCCTTGATGGAATAGGTGATGTTCCTGTTTACAAGACTCCTGAGGAACTTAAAAAGAAGAAGAACAGCCAGAATATCTTATATGGTATGATCGCATTTGCTGTCATTATCATAGGGTTGACCTTTTCGGGAGTAGTGCCTGTAGATGCGGTAGCCATTGCAGATGCTTCAGGTATTGTCATACTTTTGATTTCTTTCGGCTTTTTGGGTTATGTAATCTTCTTTGGTGGTGTCACCCCACAAGAAAGAAATAAAACAATCGTCATCGTTATTGTTTTTATATTTTCGGCTGTTTTTTGGTCGGGGTTTGAACAAGCGGGCTCAACGCTAAACCTTTTTGCTTCAGACTTTACTGACAGAGAAGTCTTTGGTAAAACATTTGCTGCTGGTATATTACAATCAGTCAACCCACTTTTTATTATTTTATTTGCGCCCTTTTTTGGTGCGATGTGGATATGGTTAGCTAAACGTAACTTAGAGCCGTCAAGCCCAATTAAATTTGCTGCTGGTCTAATCTTGCTAGGTGTAGGCTTTTTAGTGATGTATTTTGCATCCTTAGTGGCAGCTTCGGGACAATTAGCAGCACCTACCTGGCTGATATTTACCTATATGTTCCATACATTCGGTGAACTGAGTTTAAGCCCCGTGGGATTGAGTTTGACTACTAAGTTAGCACCGAAAAAATACTATGGTCAGATGATGGGAATCTGGTTTATGTCAGTTTCATTTGGAAATCTGATTGCTGGCCGTATCGGTGGAGAAATAACCGGCGAAGGACAGGAGGCTTTAGATAAAATGCCTGATCAGTACATGTTGATAGTTTACATAACGGTAGGAGCAGGACTTATTTTACTTTTGTCTGGTAAATATATCAAAAAGCTGATGGGTGACGTACATTAATTTGTATTTGAGTCATGAAGAAATTAAAAGGCCGATTCGCAAGAATTGGCTTTTTTTATGCCTGATAATTTTTGTTGTTTTCAAATTGTTAATGAATGTTGTGTTCCGAAATGCCTGACAGATGAATCGCCTATTCGAATCGGTAAAAGGTTACTAAACATTTATTGATTTGCTTCCGAAGGAGTAAAAACTATTTTTTCGATAATATCTGGCAACTTTTGGATAATTAACAAATCTTAATTTTGACTAACCTAATCTTAATAACTATGAGAATTAAACTTTTAATTATTTTATTTTTTACAAGTAGTCTGTTAGTAGCGCAAATACCGGATTACTACAATGATGTCAACCTTAATTTGACCGGACAAAGCCTGAAAAATGAATTAGCTAATAAGGTAACATCGACGCATACTACTTTTATTAGTTATACACCCGGAGTGTGGGATGCTCTTAAACAGGCTGACCTTGTTCCAGGTAGCACATCACGGGTAATTCTGATTTATGGATACAACGACAATGACGGAACCCTAAATACGGATCGAACAAGAGGCGTAAATGATAATGGTGGAGGAAGCAATGACTGGAATAGGGAACATGTTTATCCAAGATCATTAGGAACACCAAATTTAGGATCTTCAGGGCCGGGATCAGATGCGCATCACCTGAGGCCTGCTGATGTATCCAGAAATTCCAGTAGAGGAAACCGGAAATTTGCTGACGGTTCAGGGAACTCTGGTACCACCAGTCAGGGATACTGGTATCCTGGTGATGAGTTTAAGGGAGATGTGGCAAGAATGATGATGTATATGTACATCAGGTATGGGAACAGATGCCTTCCGGTAAATGTAGGTGTCGGCTCTTCTCCGGCCAATGATAGCGATATGCTGAATTTGTTTTTGGAATGGAATGCTGAAGATCCGGTATCAGCTCTGGAAATTCAAAGGAACCCTATTTTAGAAGGAATTCAGGGGAATAGGAATCCATTTATTGATAACCCTGCCTTTGCAACTGAAATATGGGGAGGTCCTCAGGCCGAAGACCGTTTTGGTTCAGGTGGTGGTAATCCTGGCGGAGGTTCATTTTGTAGTTCTGCGGTTTCTACTTTTCCATACGATGAAAGCTTTGAGTCTGGTTTTGGAGGTTGGATACAAAGTACTTCAGATGATTTCGACTGGACACGAAGATCCGGTTCGACACCATCCAGCAATACAGGACCCTCTGCAGCATCAGATGGAACAGTATATGCTTATATGGAGTCATCTACTCCCAACTTTTCAACAAAGAGATCAATTCTTCAGTCACCATGCTATGACTTATCCGAAGAAATCCAGGCAAATTTCACTTTTAAATATCACATGTATGGTTCCTCCAATATGGGATCGTTGAGATTAGAGGCGACAACTGATGGAAGTAATTGGTCAACAATTTGGAGCAAATCCGGAAATCAAGGAAACAGCTGGCAAACTGCATCTGTAAATCTTTCCTCTTACCTCGGAGTGACTTTTCAACTGAGATTTAATGGCGTTACCGGTACTACATGGCAGGGAGATATGGCCATTGATGACGTAGCAATTAATACAGGAGGTTCATCTGGAGGAGGACCAACTGAAACAGACCTGGTTTTGAGTATAGCTCTTGATAATTATCCTGAGGAGACGAGTTGGGAAATCAGAAATTCAAATAATACAATTGTGGAATCAGGTGGAACTTACGGGTCTCAACCGGATGGGTCTCAAGTTAATATCAGTATGTCACTTCCGACAGGTTGCTATAACTTGATTTTTAGAGATACATATGGTGATGGTATCTGTTGCGCTTATGGAAGTGGTTCCTATAGTCTGAATGTGGTTTCAGATGGTACAGTACTAGCTTCGGGTGGTCAATTTGGTAGTAGCGAAACGAAGAGCTTTTGTGTTGGGAGTGGCTCAGCCAGAACTGCTTCTGCTCAAATCGTAGTTGATGAAAATAGCATAGAAAGAAAAGCGTTTTACCCAAATCCAGCTACTGAATTCATTGAGGTAAGTAGCAGGAAAGATACTTTTTATAAAATTATGACCTATTCAGGTAAAATTATCAGGAAGGGAAAAACGACAGGAAGAATAGATATTAAAGAGTTAAATACCGGAATATACATATTGCAGTTATCAGATGGGAAAACCACATTTTCAGGCAGGCTGATAAAACAATAGTTTTTTGCGAAATTAGATTAAGGTGTCTGATAGATGAAAGGCACCTTAATTTCTTACTGATTCTTATATGGATAGATGTCCTTATTTTATCGGTTCCAACGACCTGATCCTGAAACCAGCGAATCATTCCTTATCAGGTAATTGAAAATGAGCTTAGGCACAAAAAAAGGGTGCAATTCGTTGCACCCTTTTCTGTATTTTTAGATCGATGATGTTTGATCTTACATCATACCACCCATTCCACCTGGCATACCACCTGGCATTCCGGCAGGAGCGGCACCTTCCTGTTCTGGCTCGTCTGCCACCACACATTCGGTAGTTAACAACAATGAAGCGATAGAAGAGGCATTTTCAAGTGCTAATCTGGTTACTTTTGTAGGGTCAATGATACCTGCTTTGAACATGTTTACATATTCTCCGTTAGCGGCATTGTAGCCATAATCAGATTTCCCTTCTCTTACTTTCTGGATTACTACAGAACCTTCACCACCAGCGTTACCAACGATAGTTCTTAGAGGGGCTTCAATGGCACTTCTGATGATTGCGACACCAGTGTTCTGATCTTCGTTTTCCAGTTCCAGACCATCTAAAGCGTTGATTGCTCTTACCAATGCAACACCACCACCAGGAACGATTCCTTCCTGTACTGCAGCTCTTGTTGCATGTAGTGCATCATCTACTCTGTCTTTCTTTTCTTTCATTTCAACTTCAGTGGCAGCTCCGATATAAAGAATAGCTACACCACCGGAGAGCTTAGCAAGTCTTTCCTGAAGTTTTTCTTTGTCGTAATCGGAAGTTGTATTTTCTATCTGCTGCTTAATCTGATTAATTCTTCCCTGGATATCATCTTTCTTACCAGCACCTTTAACGATAGTGGTATTATCTTTGTCTATGTTAATTTTGACTGCTGTACCAAGATCTTCCAGTGTCGTGTTTTCTAATTTGAATCCAGTTTCTTCAGAGATCACTTTACCGCCTGTTAAGATAGCGATATCCTCAAGCATTGCTTTTCTTCTATCTCCGAAACCAGGAGCTTTAACTGCTGCAATTTTCAGAGCACCCCTCATTTTGTTTACTACCAAAGTAGCAAGAGCTTCTCCTTCAACATCTTCAGAAATGATCACTAAAGGCTTACCAGTCTGAGCAGTAGCTTCCAATACTGGTAACAATTCTTTCATGTTAGAGATTTTCTTATCATAAATCAGTATATAAGGATTCTCTAACTCAGCTTCCATTTTGTCAGTGTTAGTAACAAAGTAAGGAGATAAATAACCTCTGTCAAACTGCATACCTTCTACAGTTTTAACTTCAGTTTCAGTTCCCTTTGCTTCTTCTACTGTGATCACACCGTCTTTACCAACTTTGTCCATTGCAGTAGCGATCATTTCGCCGACTTCAGAATCGTTGTTAGCAGATACTGTTGCAACCTGAGCAACTTCACTGTTGTCTTTGATCTCTTTTGATTGTGATCTTAAGTTTTCGACTACTTTGGCAACTGCTTTGTCGATTCCTCTTTTAAGATCCATTGGATTTGCGCCAGCAGCAACATTTTTGATGCCGTGACCAAAAATAGACTGAGTAAGTACTGTAGCAGTGGTAGTACCGTCACCTGCATCATCGGCAGTTTTAGAAGCTACCTCTTTTACTAACTGAGCGCCCATGTTTTCGATAGGTTCTTTTAGCTCAATTTCCTTAGCTACTGAAACACCGTCTTTAGTAACTGTTGGTGCACCAAATTTTTTGTCAAGGATTACATTTCTTCCCTTAGGTCCTAATGTTACTTTTACTGCATTAGCCAACTGATCAACACCTTTCTTGATTTGATCTCTAGCGTCGGTATTGAAAAATATTTCTTTTGCCATTTTAGATGATAATTATGTTATTAGCAATTAATTCTTTTGATTATATAATTCCGTAAATATCTGATTCTTTCATGATCAGGTAATCACTTCCGTCAATAGTTATCTCTGTTCCTGAGTATTTTCCGTAAAGTACAGTGTCACCAACTTTAACAGTTAAAGGCTCGTCTTTTTTGCCTGTTCCCACAGCAGTTATTATTCCCCTCTGAGGCTTTTCTTTAGCAGAATCTGGTATAATGATCCCAGAAGCAGTTTTTTCTTCCGCAGCGGCTGGTTCAACCAGAACTCTATCCGCCAAAGGTTTGAAATTCACTTTTGACATTTCTTTTCGATTTGTTTATCTGTTAGTCAATAATTTACATTTTTTGTCAGTTTGTCTGACAATCGCATAAATAGCATTTGTCGTGCCAAATAAAGAATCAGGGCATTTTGTCAGTTTTTGTCAGGTCCTAAAGAAAAATTGTCATGATTTATCAAGTAATAATTCCGATTTGATAGGCCACTGGAAATTACCAGGTCCGGTAGTCAGTTTTACAAAGGTTTTTGAAAAGTTTGGTGAATTGTATTATCAGGTGATAATTTTATATTATTATAATGTATTAAGTGCCTAAGATTCTTAATAATTCTCTGATTTTTTGTCTGAATATCATTAACTTCAAGTGGGTGGTTTCTGAAAAACCCGTATCGCTTTAACAATGACAAAAGAGTAGGAATTAAGATTAAACAATTATTATCATGAAAAACACAAAAGTTAAATTAAGCAAATTGAAGGTGAGTAGTTTCGTAACCAAAATTGAAACTGAGGTGGAAAACACGGTACGAGGAGGACGAGCGACTTTTGCATGTACCTCGCAATGCGGAAGCGGTGGGCCTTTGGCGAGTACAGATCCTGCTTGCTACGATAAATAAAAATTAGACAGTTTGGCAGTTGGACTGTCATCTGCTGAATAGCAATAAAAAAAAGCGATCTGCCAACTGGCAGATCGCTTTCCTTTTATGTTTTGTTGTATTCTTAGTTTCCGGTTGAATCCGAACCTGTCAGATCCTCCAGCGTAGCATCACCTTCACCAGTAGTTGCAGGAGTCAGTGTTTGAGTAGGAGCTTCCTGAACTGAATTATTAATGAGTGGGTTGTCTCCTTCAGTTCCTATTCCACCAATGAAAAACTTAGTTGATATGGTCAATACCATTATTGCAACGATCAAACCCCATGTCAATTTTTCTAAAAGATCACTGGTTTTTTTCACACCCATTACTTGCGATCCTCCGGAACCTCCAAACTGACTTGATAAACCTCCACCTTTAGGATTTTGCGCAAGTACTACAAGAACTAATAATACTGCAGCAACAAGAATGATACTTAATACAAGAATATACATTATATATTATTTTAACTCTTTAATTCGAGTTACAAAGTAAGCCTCTTTTTCTGGAAATTTCAAAATTAATTTGTTGTATATCTCTACAGCTTTGTCAAGTTTTCCCTGGTTTTTGTAGATAATAGCCATATTTTCGGATATGATCTCAGTTTTAGCTACCTGACTAGGTGCAGAGAGATCTTCCGTTTTTTCTTCCACGGGCTTTGACTTTCGACTGGGCTTGGGCATCTGCGGGGTTGTATCAATGAAATCATCGATAATTTCCTTTTGCATTTTAAGACGCTTCATCTTTGCCTTTCTTAGTTCGCCGGGAGATAAATTCTCATCAGGATCAGGTTTTGGATCGTCTCTGCTGACAAGTAATCCTGTAGCCGGATTTACTTCATTTGATTCATTATCAGCTGTTTCAGAAGAGCTATCATCTACCTGAGATTGTTCAACATCTTTATTTCCCTCGGTAACTGATTCTACCAATGGTTTACTATCCTTAACGGATGTTTCTTCATCGATAGTTTTAGGCTTATTAGAACCGGATATTACAATTTTATTACTGTAGCCACTCTTTTTTGGTTCCTCTTCAGGAGCAGTACTCTCTGAAGTTGATTCAATAGATTTTGTCTCCTCAGGAGCTTCTTTTTCCAAAGGTTCAGTACTGTCAATCTCAGGTGCCAGATTCTGCTCAGGCTGAATTTGCGGTTCTTCTGCCTGCTTAGACTCCTTCGCTGCGGCCTCATCATTCTTAATTTCTTCTATGATACCGCTGATATCAAATTCTATCTCATCTTTTTCAGGTTCAGAATCGACTTCAATGTCTTCAATATCAACTGGTGTTTCCGCAACCGTAGGAATTTCATCGTCAATGTCTTCAACTGCTAATTGATCTGTTTCTGGTAAAACCTCCTTTTCGGCAGTTGGTTCCATCTCTATCTCCGGTTCGGCAATTTCAGCTTTAGAAATTGCTTCATTAACAGCTTTGTCTTCCTCTTCTTCCTTTAGGTATTCTTCAAAATGCTTCTTGTTGGCTTTATAAGAGGCAAGCCCGCCTTTAATTTCATCGAGAATTGAATCCGGATTAAAATCAGAGTCATGAGAAGTATCCAGATCTGCAGCTTGTGGCGTTTCAGCTTCAGTTTGTACTGAATTACCGGATGCTGCTTTTTTAGTCGCAGGCCTTACGAGTTTTTTTGCTTTTTTCTCGGGTAATTCTTCATTGACATTGATTGGAGGCTTTTTTACCGAATCCAAAAAAATCATGTCGCCACTGATGTACTTTTTCAATAAAGTACGGTCCGTGCAATATACTGCTGCGCTTGATATTCGCTTTTTTGTGTTGGGATCCTTTCTAATCCTACTTCCCTTTGCTAAAAGCAGATGCGCACTTTGAAAGTAGGGATATTGTCTTGTGACATTTTCCAGCCCTGAAAGTTCATCTTTTGAGATAGATGAGGGCTCCCTTAAAAGCTCAATAAACTTTTGTTTGTTCACTATGTATTAGGAAATCGATTGGTACTAAATAGACCGTCTCATGCTTGATTTAGTATTGCGAAATATTCGATGAAGTAATAGCTAATTTTTGTGGTTTATCATAACTATGAATTCATAATTATGAATTAACTCTAAAAATTAACCTCATACTTCCAATCAAAAAAAACGCACATTGTAACCATCACGTCAGCCTTTTTTATATAAAGATAATCATTTTTACCAATTTGCCACAGAACTGTTAAAAATATCAATGATAATTTGCTCGAATATTTCTTCTACCAGCTGCTCCTCAACCTGGCTCAAATCTGTGGTGGCCTGATCAAAATCTCTGAAGTTGCTGAAGCGTTTATCAAAGTCAAATGTAGGGTCAATGGTGTTGGTGTAAGTTGCTGATATATTGATAGTTATTCTGGATTGATTGGCCAGGTTTTGTCCATTTCCACCTGCTGCTGCGGCTACAGGTGTCAACGTAAAACTCTCGATATAGCCTTCTAACTGAATATCTCCATCACCGTCTACTAATATAAGGCCTGTGTTTTGCTGGAAGCAGTCTTTGATAGATTCAGTAAAAGTGACACTCATATTAGAGGGACCTAACAGGGCATTGTTATAAAAAGTTTGTATAGACATGGTTTTGACATCTGCTGAAAGTGTGGAGCCTGTAAATGTATAAACGCCACAACCTTCGCAAAAAACAATTGATATCAATAGCAATACCAGACTAATCTTCGATTTCATATTGTTTGATTTTTCTATACAATGTTCTTTCGGATATGCCCAGATCTTTGGCGGCATATTTTCTTTTGTTTTTATTTTTCAGAAGTGCTTTAATGATCAGTTCTTTCTCTTTTTTCTCTATTGACAGCGACTCTTCATCAGCGGATTCATGAGTAATATCCTGTATCTCCTCTTCGTAAGCGTCTTCTACCGTTGCTGGCGCCGCTTCCAGCAGGTAAGGTTCGTTATTGATTGAATAAGAGGTTTTAATCTCTTCCTTTACTTCATCAATTTCACCAAACAAGTCGCTGTGTTGCGCCAGTATCTCTTTCCCTGAAGTATCATCTTTCAGGATTTGATGGATGAGGGCTTTCATTTCACTAAAGTCTCTTTTCAAATCGAATAGAACTTTGTACAAGAGATCTCTGTCCGTGTATGATTCTCCGCCTCCGTCTGCATTATTAACTATCGCCGGTAAGGAATTATTTTGTTTGGGTAAATATTTTACAAGCTTTTCTGCATCTACCAATCTGTCAATTTCCAACACTGAAATTTGTTCAGCCAGGTTTTTCAACTGTCGGATGTTTCCCGGGAACCTGTAATTCACTAAAATCTTCTTGGCTTCCGGAGTGAGCTGTATTGGTTTTACCTTATAGTTTTCAGAGAAATCTGATGCAAACTTCCTGAAAAGTAAGCTGATGTCTTCGCCTCTTTCTCTAAGAGGAGGAACTGAAATAGGAACCGTATTTAACCTGTAATAAAGGTCTTCACGGAATTTTCCTTTCTCAACGGCGGAAACTAAATTGACATTGGTAGCGGCTATTACTCTAACGTTGGTCTTTAAAACTTTTGATGAACCCACTTTTATGAATTCTCCGTTTTCCAATACACGAAGTAATCTTGCTTGCGTGCTAAGAGGCATTTCGCCAATTTCATCCAGGAATATAGTACCACCATCCGTTACTTCAAAATACCCTTTTCTACTATCCTGAGCCCCGGTAAATGCTCCTTTTTCATGCCCGAAAAGTTCAGAATCAATAGTTCCTTCAGGAATTGCTCCGCAATTGATTGCAATGAACTGTCCATGCTTTCTGTGTGATAATGAATGAATGATTTTAGAAAATGATTCTTTTCCACTTCCACTTTCTCCTGTTATCAACACAGCCATATCGGTGGGGGCTACCTGTACCGCAATTTGGATGGCGTAATTTAGTTTAGGTGAATTGCCAATGATTCCAAATCGTTGCTTGATAGATTGTATCTCCAAATCTACGCTCATTTACTTACCACTTTACCAAATAGTGTCGCAGCAGTACAATCAGTAATTTCCACTGTAACATACTGGCCTTTTTTACAGTCTTCTTTGTCAAAAATTACTACTTTATTGGCACTGTTTCTACCTTGTAGCTGCTCTTCTGATCTTTTTGAGAACCCTTCGATCAGCACTTGTTGTGTTTTACCAACATCCATTTTATTTCTTAGAAGCGAAATTTCCTGTTGCTTATTGATGATCTCCTGCAATCTCCTCTTTTTGACATCCAGTGGAATATCATCTTCATACTTTTTAGCCGCCAGCGTTCCGGGTCTTTCTGAATAGTAAAACATGTAAGAGAAATCATACTTTACATAATCCATCAATGTGATGGTATCCTGATGTTCTTCTTCAGTTTCAGAACAAAAGCCTGCGATCATATCTGAAGAGATGCCACATTCTTCACCAAGAATTCTTCTGATAGCATCTACTCTTTCAAGGTACCACTCTCTGTCATAAGTTCGATTCATCAAGTCCAGTACACGACTGTTTCCACTTTGGGCAGGCAGGTGGATGTATTTACAGATGTTGCCATACTTTTTCATTGTATGCAGCACTTCGTCTGTAATGTCTTTAGGGTGCGAAGTAGAAAACCTGATTCTCAGTTCAGGACTTACTTTTGCGACCAATTCCAATAAGTTGGCAAAATTGACTACCTCACTGATAGTGTCCTCCTTTTTTAGTTGAGCGTTAAGCTTCGCTTTATTGTTCACTTCCGGAGACCACTTGTAGGAGTCAACATTTTGTCCCAGTAAGGTCACCTCTCTATATCCGTTTTCAAAAAGATTCTGCGCTTCCTGAACGATCGAATACGGGTCGCGGCTCCTTTCACGTCCTCTGGTAAAAGGAACTACACAAAATGAGCACATATTGTCACAACCTCTCATAATTGAGATGAAGGCTGTGATACCATTAGAATTTAGTCTTACCGGATTGATATCTGCATAAGTTTCCTCTCTGGAAAGGAATGTATTTACTCCTTTTGATCCTTCTTCTGCCTCTTTGACCAGGTTTGGCAGGTCTCTGTATGCATCAGGCCCTACCACTACGTCTACAATCTTTTCTTCTTCCAGTAACTTGGACTTGAGTCTTTCGGCCATGCAGCCTAATACACCAATGGTAAGTTCTGGTTTTTCTTTCTTTACCTTATTGAATTGCTTCAGTCTGTTTCGAACTGTCTGTTCGGCTTTATCTCTGATAGAACACGTATTCAAGAATATAACGTCCGCAGTTTCAAAGTCTGAAGTGGTATCGAATCCATTTTCAGACATTATAGAGCTGACGATTTCACTGTCGGAAAAATTCATCTGGCAACCATAGCTTTCGATGTATAGCTTTTTAGCGCCTATTTTATTCCCTTCTTTAGAAACTTTCACAACTTCACAGTTTTCCGTTTCCGCTGATATAATATCTATGTCCTTTATTAAATCCATTTCACTAAATTTTCACCACAAAGATAACAAAAGGTATTACTGAAATGACATTTTGTCAGTAAATACTTAACCTGCTAAACGTAGAAATATATGGCTTTAATCAGATCGTTGAATAAAATTCACCCGCAGTATGATAAATCCTGCTGGTTTGCAGAAAATGCCGTTGTGATAGGTGATGTAAAAATGGGGAAGGAGTGTACAATATGGTATCATTCGGTCATCAGGGGTGATGTGAATAGCATTACGATGGGAGACCGGGTAAATGTACAGGATCATGCGATGATTCACTGTACTTACCAAACTGCAAAAACCTCGATTGGAAATAATGTGTCAATCGGTCACAGGGCTATCATTCACGGTTGCACGCTCGAGGATAATACTTTAATTGGTATGGGGGCCATTGTGATGGATCATGCAATTGTGCAGGAAGGCAGTATAGTGGCTGCTGGTGCAGTGGTCGTTGAAAACACTATTGTAGAATCGGGATATATCTATGCGGGAATTCCTGCTAAAAAAATTAAACCCGTTGGCGAAAGATCTGCTATGATTGAGCGGATAGCCGGGAATTATGTAAAATATGCTAAATGGTATGAAGATGATTGAAAAACCCCAAAAAGGCACATATCCGGAGTATTTTGACCGTTACATTCAATTAGTCTCTGATGATACAAACGTATTGACATTTCTGGAAAATCAGTCTGATAGCTTTGTGAAACTGCTGAATTCCACTGTTAAGCAAATCGACGATTCGACCTATCAGGAAAATAAGTGGACGCCAAAAGAGGTGTTAGGTCATCTGGTAGATGCTGAGCGTGTTTTATCTTTTAG
>JBCBHL010000069.1:0-24769 GCA_038525605.1 Bacteroidota bacterium | reverse complement strand
TGCATAAAAAACTGATCTGGATCATTCCGTTTTTAGGTCCCTACATGATCAAAAGTTATTGGAAAACAGCAAAAAAAGAACCTATCAAAATCATTACTAAAGAAGACCGAAAAACTGAACGTGGTGGCTTTTACGAAAGTGGTAGTGGTTTTAGCGGTGTATAGGAAAATTAATAGTTTTCTAATTACTTCTTTTCTCTCCTGAAGCCCCCTCGCCTAACTATGTGCATAGGAAGGACGAAAAATCAACACCATAACAAATGAAATGAATTAATATTCCAAAAAGACACCACAAATTTATAGATCGATTTTTGTAATCGACCCTGATTTGTTTCCAACCAATCTATTTAAACGCTTGTCTGATAGACAGGAACAAAACAACAACAACAATGAAAAATCAATTAATGCTATTGACATTAATCACTCTAACTATATTGACAAGCTGCACCGAAGACATTCCGGAGGCCGTCGAATTAAACGGAACATACGAAGGAACTTTCACAGTCGAATATTTACTCGGTGGAGATACCTTTTCCAATCCGGTAACACTTAACTTCTCTGACGGTTCTTTTTCTTCCAGTTCGGGTGAAAACAGGTTTCCTGCAGGAGGAAGCGGAACATTCGATATCAACAACAATTCTGTCACTTTCGAGGATGAAAACTTTTGGACGGCAGATTTTGATTGGGGCCTAATATTGGATGGTGAATATACAATCTCTGAAACTGCCACCAGTATTGTCATCAGGTCTTCAGCAAATGATGCTGCGATTTACACTTATGAATTGATTAAATAGCAGCAAGTTTTATTTAGCGGCTATCGTCATAGCGGCTATCGTAATAGCGGAATGAGTTAAAGAATATCAAAAACAAAAAGGCTCATATCCGCTATTCCCATCAATCTTTAACAAAGCAAGGCATGGTCAGACCCTCCGTTATTGACCATTTTCATTTAGAGAATTAAACTATATTTACCCTTTGTCGAAAACTTAATCATCATGGATAAACTCAGCAGATGGCTTCACTTATTACCCGCACTCATTGCCAGTTTGATAGATATCGCCATCACCATCATTCATCAGCCGAAAGGATATTGGGAAGGTAATCTCAATGAAGCAAATGAGGGCAACCCAATTGGTGCGTTGTTTATGGAAAACCACATTTCCGGTTTATTTGTCATCTCAGGAATTGAAGTGCTGCTGATCATCTTGCTGGGATACTATTTACCGACCAGAATTTCTAGATACCTGCTTCTGTTTGTATTAATTGCACACTCCTGTGCTGCATCCACCTGGATTTCTTCCCGATATGGGTTTTGGTATACAATGAGTCTGGCATTATTCAACTCACTAACTTATTTAATCGCCAATGATCTGATCAAAAAGAGATCTGCGATGAAATCCTGATGATTGGTCATCTGAACACTTTTGTTTGCCTGGAGGTTAGCAATCAGAAATGACTTTGAATGCTCCGCTAAAACAACCAACTGCAAAATTATTAACAGGTATTTACTATCTTATAACCTCATATTCCGACTTGCACCATAGAAATCATCGTCGGAAGTAGCCATTAATAATATGCAATGAAAAGTTCATTACTCACAGTATTGCTTTGCTTTTTGATAGTCCAGCATACCAATGCCCAGGAATATGGCAACTTGCCCACCATCAAAAAAGAGGATCTGTTGAATGACCTTGAATTACTCTATCAGGGACTCGACAAGTTTCATTCCGGTATGTATTGGTACACACCTAAAGATAGTGTGGACCGTGCCTTTCAGGAGGCGAAAAAGCAAATCGCAGGCGATATGAATGTGCTTCAATTTTACAAGCTGATGGCACCACTGGTAGCGCTATCGCGAGAGGATCATACAGACATGTCGCTACCTGAAGAGATAAATGCTCATCTAAATTCGAATGCCCGCTTCATGCCCATCATTTTTGTATTCCTGGGTAAAGAGCTGTATTGCTATCGGAATGGATCTGATTTTGAAGGTTATCCAATCGAAGGAAAAAGAATTGAAACGATCAATGGTGAAAAGCCCACAGCCATTGTCAAAAAAATCGGTAATCTGTTTGCATCTGACGGATATATCAAAACTGTGAAGTACAGCGATCTGGAAGGGTTTAGCTTTTCAAAATACTATTTCTATTACTATGGCGAGCTCGATCAGTTTGAAATGAAATTTCAGGATATTGAAAAACCAGTTACTATCAAAGCACTGAAACTGGACGAACTAAGAAGCAACCTTAGGAAGAGATATCCTAAAAAAGAAAGTGATGAATCTAAACCTTTGTTGGAATACAGACAACTCAATCAGTCAACCGCCTACATTGGCGTTCATACCTTTAGCAATGGCGATATCAAATCAGAAACCAAAGAGAAATTGCTTAAAAAGTTTTTAGACAATAGCTTCCGTTCGATCAGTGAACATCAGATTAAAACTGTTGTGGTAGATGTCAGCGATAATGGTGGCGGATCAGAAGGAAATGAAGGGTTGCTATATTCCTACTTTGGCTCAAATTATCAAAAGTATGAAAAGGTACTTGTCAAAAGCCAAAAAGCAGTACTCGATAACGGTGTGGACAAACCTATAAAACTGAAGTCGCTGGGCTTCTTGGAACGAATATTTGCCAATAAGAAAAACAAAGATGGCTCTCTGGAAAGAAAAGAATCTTTCGGACCGGGGTTGAAAGCTTATCGAAAAGAACCTGATTATAAATTTACGGGAAAAACCTACGTCATCATCAGTCCTGTGACCTATTCGGGTAGCAGTGAGTTTAGTAACATGATTTATACGAAAAACCTGGGAACTTTTGTGGGGCAGCAAACCGGTGGTGGTTACCTGGGAAATACCAGCGGTTACAGCGAGGAATTGATTTTGCCTCATTCGAAGATCGAAATTGAGGTTCCGTCGTTACGGTTTGTAATGAATGTAGACGGGAAGCTACCAAAAGGAAGCGGTGTAATTCCTCACTATGAGGTAATTCCTACTTTTGAAGAATACAGCAATGGGGTCAATGCACCGTTGAAATATATACTTGAGGTATTGGAAAAAGATCAGATGTAATTGATTGACAGATTTGGCCAACAGGTAAAGAGATACTGACCGTTGCTATTACAGAATGATCAATGAAATTATCAAAGACCGGACCCGGTTCTTCTATAAAAATCACCGAGTTCACCAACACAGTTTCAATCAGACAAAAGTATCGGTTATTCATTACCGGTTTCAGATTTCATAACTGTTAGTAATATTTGATACTTACATGTTTAGCTAAAATATCGTAACTTTATAGTAACCAAATTCTGTAATAACCATATACTGAAAAATGAAACACTACTGGCAAGACATCAAATCTATCCTTCAGGTGATTGGCTACATAGGCTTCTATTTTTTGATCAGCATTGAAGACAATCCTTTGCTCACAATCATCTCAGGAATATGCTGGGTGGCGTTCCTGGTATACCATATCATTGACAAAATACGATATAAGGCTCACAAATATCAGAATGAAATTCGCTTTCCAACCAGGAATGATAACTTTCTCAGAATGACTTCTCTGACACTCGGTGGCCTTATTACAGTTTCATTCTCCATCTCATTGATTCTTACCATGGATACCTCTCTTTTCTCCATTTTCTTCCTGATATCAGGAATTCTGATATTTGCCAATGGTCTGATTGATACGCCAAAAGGAAAGTTAAAACTGAATAGTGAAGAGCTTACACTTCATGGCATCAAAAACAAGTCAGAAATTAGAGATATCGAATCCATCAGTATCAAAGACAATCAGATATTAATCAACGCTTCTGACGGATCTAAAGTAATACAGGGGAATTTGCAACTGAATGAAAAGTGGATTGACAGGATTGTTGATTTTCTCAAACTCCGACTGAACACTGACAACATCAAAATATTACAAGCATAAAACAGCATTGATACACTATGAGTTTACCAGCATTTCTAAAGAAATATGCATCTGACCTGAAAAATTACGAACGTCATTGCACACAAATCAAAGCTATACCCCAAGGTAAAAACCTGTTGAAAGACCCACTGAAACTGACAGACTGCAAGTTTTTAGGAAAACCATTCTTCCCCTTCGATAAGAAATATCCAACGGATGAAGACGGAAAACCAATGATCATGATTGCCCAATTAAACTTTGAACAAATTCCTGAACTAAGTCCTTTTCCAACCGATGGCATACTTCAGCTCTTTCTATCACCAGATAATTGGTATGATGAGGACAGTGCCATCATCTACCACTCGAAGGAAGAACTAAAACTCGAGCCAATGATTGATTTTTCTTTTATCAAAGAGGAGGATTATGAAGAATTACCGATATTTAAAATACATGAGCTCTCATTTAAGATGAAAATTGATAACGGAGGCTCGGTAGACTGTCAGTTTGATTATCAATTTAACGGCAAAGACTACTGGGACTTTGTGGAGCAACTTACCGAAGAACAAGAGCAATCAATGGGAAAATACTTTGATGCAGCCGGACATAAAATAGGTGGCTATGCAGAGTTTACTCAATCCGACCCGAGAGATTACAATAGTGATCACATGGATGACGTACAAGTGTTACAGATCGATGTTGATGAACACATCATGTTTGGAGATAGTGGGCTTGGGCATATCTTTATCAGCAAAGAAAACCTGATCAAAAAGGACTTTTCCAAAGCGTACTTTTATTGGGACTGTTGCTAGGCGCCATGTTTCATCAAACAGCATCAGGATAATCAGTAAAAACAGGTGTCAACTTCTCAAAGAAAGCGTCAATCTGGTGTCATAGCGATTCCGACAATAAAGTAGGGAAAAGCTATCAATCACATTTTATACTTTTCACTGTCGAACATTCATACCTAAAAAACTATCCTACTAAACTGATCAAGTAACTAATGATGGAGCTACACAACATGCAAAAGACTGTAAGCCAGCCAGGCCATTACATAACCTGGCTAACAGATTTAACCAAGCCTGTAGCTATCAGTAAAATACTTGGATAAGAACAAATCTATGTTTTCAAAGGCGATTTTATCAGCAATCTGTCTTGGCGTGTAACCGTACATCATCTCCCTGATTTCATTAGCGTCCAATGTTTTAGGATAGCTACCTTCGTAAATACGCAAACTTGTCGGATTCTTTAAAAACAGCATGATGTCTCCCAATAAGATAT
Organism: Bacteroidota bacterium; assembly: GCA_038525605.1. Lineage (GTDB taxonomy): Bacteria > Bacteroidota > Bacteroidia > Cytophagales > Cyclobacteriaceae > JANSWY01. The sequence continues at coordinate 19,584 of JBCBHL010000069.1, read as the reverse complement.
TGAAGTCATCGGCCTGAGGATATCGGTCAAATGGATCCATGATGCCATCATAATCACTTCCGATGCACACATGATCCCACGCTTCCTTCCTGCCTATCGAAAAGATGACCTGAAATATATTGGCCAAATAAAGCCTAACATAAGCATCTCTTTGTTGCCTTAGCAATGCTTGCTGATTATTATTTCGCCACCTTATTTGCCGTGCCAGTTCTTTAAATTCTTTTTTAGCGTCATTACCAGGCATTCTGCCTTCGTGAGGAGCCAGCCCAATCAGCCCATCGGAGTTGAAAATCTCCACAATGTCTTCATGATACAAATTGATAGACATGTGACTAAAATAACCGATGTTATCATCACTTCCATCTTCCCCCTGAAACGCACTCCAGTTGTAGCCTGCAACTGCACCATGACTAAAGATGATTGGCACCTGATCACCACTTTCATTAAGCCCCTTTACAATCTGATAATATTGTTTTCTGGCTTTCAGGCTCATATGTTTAACGTCAATCAAAACCCTTCTCTCCCCTGATTCTCTGTCTCTTTTTAACAACTTCTTAATGGCTTCTGTACCAACAGGGGTGATGCCATCGTACATTGCCGCCTTTTGATCAAAAATACCTGCAACAATTCCTGTATAACTTTTTGCATGCCCTGACAGGAAATTGTTATAAAAATGTGCTAAAGTAAGAAAAAATGGTGTATGCTTCGGCTTAAAGGAATGATCATGTCCGCCAATACCTTTTATCCGCTCTATGTTATCATAAATTTCCTCACGAATGAAATTTTGTTTTTCCGAACTATGATCCTGATACTCAATCTCAAAATCTGTTACCTTCTGAAGATTATTCAGTGCATGGCCTCCCTCAATGGTAATGATTCCTGCTACAGCATCCGGATCATTAATCACCTCTAAATATTCCTCATAGTTACTGACCAGTTTAAAAGTTTCTCCACCAGCTCCTTTCACTTTTTGACTCTTCCTGAGAAACTTATACTCCGCATATGTCTCATCCAAATAATAGTTTAACGGTGATTTATCAGCCAGTTCTTTTCTGATACTTTTGATCTTGTTAATAGGAACGCCCGTAAACCAGGCACCTATCGTATTGAGGTTGGTTTTAAAGTCCCAAAGACACTCGGCAAACTTCAGTAGCAATTTATCTTCATCGATGTTAAACCATCCCCTTTCTATTGGGTGAATGACGCAAAATAGCGACCTGACATTATTGTTCACTAATAGATTCAGATTGGTCTGGCTCCCTTTCTCAGTACCTCCGAGGACTTCTTGAATAATTCCTTTTATGACTTTTTTCCTGTTAAAGTCCTCAAATTCCGGCACATAGTCCCAGATAGTATAGGGTTGTCCATTCGGCTTTTTTTCATAGCCTTTTTTGTTGTAGGGCTTAAAAGATGGGTGGCAATGCAAATCTGCTATGTATTTCATCCTGATAAGTGTTTAGTTAGAAGAAGTGTTATGACAATCGTTAACTATAAATATGCGCAGAACGTAGGAAAACGTCAATACCCGATATTGGGTATTTTTATAGCTTTAGCCGTCAAATTGACCATCATTCATTGACCTAAAGTCATAGTTGATGACTTACCTGCAGCAAGCCTGGTAAAGGATCTATGCTAAAGACGTCACTCATCCGTAGAGTACATAAAAACCATCTTCCGTTAAAATAATACCACCGCAATCTTCATAGATTATTAAGTATCTTTCGATTTTACTCTAACTATAATCTTTAAACAACTGAAGCATGAAAGTATTTTATGTGTCTTTTCTCTTGTTTTTCGCTAATGTAATAGCAGTATTTGCACAAAGTTCCTATTCACAGGAAAACTACACCAAACAGGAATATGAGATTCCTATGCGTGACGGAACTAAACTGTTTACCCAGGTTTACAGTCCTAAAGACCAATCGAAAAAGTATCCAATGTTGATGAAGAGGACCTGCTACAGCGTACGACCTTACGGTGTAGATCAGTTTCCTCCTCAGCTGGGACCATCCCCTACTTTGATGAAAGAAGGTTATATTTTCGTTTACCAGGATGTAAGAGGTCGTTACATGTCCGAAGGAACTTTCGACAATATGAGACCTAATATCCCGGGTAATAAGAAAAGAGACATAGATGAAAGCTCAGACACCTTTGACACCATCGAATGGCTGCTGAAGAATGTAAAAAATCACAATGGTAATGTGGGGCAATGGGGCATATCCTACCCTGGCTTTTACACAGCTGCTGCTATTCCAGACGCGCATCCGGCACTGAAAGCTTCCAGCCCGCAAGCACCAATAGGAGATTTCTTCTTCGATGATTTCCATCACAATGGCGCTATGCTTCAAAGCTATTTAAGAGCATATCCTGTTTTTGGAAAGCAGAAGACAGGAAAAACTACTGAGGCATGGTATGGAGACCAGATGATTCGGGACAATCCTGCAGATGGCTATGCTTTTGGTCTGGAATTGGGGCCTTTGAAAAATGTAACAGAGAAATATTATAAGGACAATTTCTTCTGGAACGATGTAGTGGAGCATCCAAACTACGATGAATTTTGGCAGAAGCGAGGACTCATCCAGCACATGAAAAATGTAGATCATTCGGTGATGACAGTAGGTGGCCTGTTTGATGCAGAAGATTTGTATGGCCCTTACAACATCTATAAGAATATCGAAAAAACAAGTCCCAGTGCATTCAACATCATTGTGATGGGCCCGTGGAGTCATGGTGACTGGGCACGTGAAAGAGGTTTTCAAGCTGTAAATCATATTTATTTTGGTGACAGTATTTCTACCTTCTATCAAAAAGAAATTGAAAGAGAGTTTTTTCATGCCATCCTGAAAGAAAACAGAAAACCTACCTTACCGGAGGCTTTTGTATTTGACACTGGTTCCAAAGAATGGAATTCATTCGATGAGTGGCCGCCTAAAAACATCCCTCCTGTAACACTTAGTTTTGAAGAGAACGGAAAACTTAATCTCAATGGCAAACCCAATGAGGACTTAGTCTTTGAATATACCAGTGATCCTATGAAGCCAGTTGCTTATCGGTCTGTTACTGAAGGGCTAACTTTCACACCACGTGCCTTCATGACCGATGACCAGCGACACGCATCCAGAAGACCAGATGTATTGACATTTACATCCGATGTGATCGAAGACCCGGTGACGCTGGCAGGAGAAATCAATGCCAAGCTAAAAGTAGCGCTTAGCAGTACTGATGCTGATTTTGTGGTCAAACTCATCGACGTACATCCTCAGGATCATCCAAATTATAAGCACAATCCAAAAAACATTAAAATGGGTGGTTATCAGATGCTGGTTCGTAGTGAGGTCATGCGTGGCAGGTTCAGAAACAGTTTTGCGTCTCCCGAACCCTTTGAGCCGGGCAAGCCTACAGATGTAAACTTCAGGTTACAGGATGTATTGCATACTTTCAAGAAAGGCCATCGGGTGATGATCCAGATTCACAGCACCTGGTTTCCATACATCGACAGAAACCCACAGAAGTATGTTGATAATATTTACAAGGCTGAAGAATCAGATTTTCAGAAAGCTACCATTCAGGTTTTCGGATCTTCAGTCGTAGAAGTCGGTGAAGATGCACTGGAAATCAATCTAAAACCTACAAAACGGTAGGCTAGATAATTTACCGTTAACACAACTACAAAGCCCTTCCATTTTTATTAGTGGAGGGGCTTTGTTTTTTTAAATGACATAGGAAGGTTAGGCACAGAATGCCTCAATAAGCCTGAAAATGAATATTGTCATTGTAAATTTCGCTACCACCTTAGGACAAAGAAGTTTCACAGTGAAGATACAAGAAAAAAATTAGGGTCAAAGGGCTGTCAAACTTTATTTGAAAATCTTTCAAAAATCACTTGTTCATTACTGACTGACCAGATAGCTTCGAAAAAGCAATCAAAACAAACGGCGCTATATGTCAGAACAACACCTACCAATTCCGGAATTCTTATATCACTACTATGAGCTTAAAAACGGGCCGTTTAGAAACATTACAGAACAAGGTCCTGAGAAGGGGAAAGAGATACAGCAAAACATTACTGAGGGATTCAACAGCAACAGACCGCCCAATTACATCGAACTCAGATTCGCACTGGAAGCCAGGATCAAAAAGCAGTTTATAAACAAAGGAGGCATTGCTACCAGAAATGACCCTTTCTACTTTACCCTTGGCGAATGTAAATGGGCTGAATCCTGGTATGTAAATCCCGGAGTTATTAAAATTCCAATTGCAAAATTCAACCCGAAACACATCAGCTTTACTTATCCGGATAGCATGGTATCTTTTCAGTTTCACGATGAGCCTAAACTGGCTACTTACAGAAAAAATGTAAATGGTAAAATTTACCTGCTCAATGAAATTAAAAAAGAAATAATCGATGTATATGGAATCCCATCACAAGAGAAATGGGAATCGGAAGAAGCTATGAAATACGACAGATACATTGAAGTTCAGGTTTGGGACGATCGTGTGATCAATGAGTTTCTGTCAAAAGTTTAAAGCAAGGAGAAAAGACGACCGGACCTCAATCCACATGCAAACGTTATTGCACTCCAGCCAATTCCTGTTATTTTTAAGGAAATTAAAAAAATCATGCATAAAATCTGTTGGTTACTGTGCTGCTGTTTTGTGATCTTCGGAAACCTCACTGCGCAACAATATAATTTCAGAAACTTTGCTTTTGAAGAAGGGCTTACTGAATCACACGTAAATGCCATCTGCGAGGATTCACAGGGAAACCTGTGGGTCGGCACAGAAGGAGGTGGTCTTTTTAAATACGACGGGTTCACTTTCGAAGGCTATCGCATGGAAGATGGCTTGAGCAGCAACTTCATACGATCACTCCATTTGGACAAAAACGGCACTATCTGGATCGGCACCAGCAATGGAGTCACGACCTACCAAAACAACCGATTGGTAAAACCTGCCAATTTTCAGCCGCTGGCCAACATGACCATTCAAACCATCATCAGCGATCCTGCTACCAGGGAAGTTTGGTTTGGCACGCTAGCTAATGGGTTGTATAATTTCAAAAATCAAAAATTTACCAAGTATAGTAAGTCGGGGAAATTCCCCGACGATCAGATCAATTGCCTGATGCTGGACAAAAACGGTATCCTGTGGGCAGGTACTACCAAAGGACTGGTCAAATTCGATGGAAAAAGAGTTACCACCTACAACACAAGAAACAACCTGGCATCTAATGATGTCACGGCTCTTAGCGAAGGTAAAAACGGAAATATCTGGATTGGCACACGAAACAGAGGCATCAGTAAATTCAACAAAGCAAAATTTTCCAATTACAATACTTACCATGGACTGCAATCCAATAATGTTCGTACTCTTTTTCATGACCACCGGGACAATCTTTGGATTGGCACTACCAGTGGAATCAGCAAATTCCAAAACACCAGATTCAAAACTTATGGTAAAAACAGAGGACAGGATAGAAATGCCATCAACTCTATCTTTGAAGACCGTACAGGTAACATCTGGATTGGCACAGTTAGCAAAGGTCTCGATATGTTGGATAGCGAACGATTTATCCACTATCCCGTCAATGATGAGTTGGGCAAAAGAGTCTATGCCATTGTACAAGCCAATAATGGCAGTATGATTTATGCCACCTCTAAAGGAGGTATTACTGTTTATGATAAGAAAAGGTATACTTTGCTAAAAGGAACGAGTGGATTTACCAATTCCGTCGTGAAGACACTGCATAAAGGCAGCAGAACTCTCTGGCTGGGAACGACCGATGATGGTGTCTATCAGTTCGATCAGCGTGGTTTCAGGCAATTTATGAATTTCGACAGCCTGGAGAACAACGCCATTACAGGGATTGCAGAAGACCGGAACAGCCATGTCTGGATAGCCACAGCCGACAGTGGTATAGTAGTTAGCACTTTAAAAAATGATACAACGACCATCATCCGGCGATTGAAGGATACAGACGGATTATCTGGCAATGCCATCAATGCAATTTGCACAGATTCCGAGGGCAACATTTGGGCAGGTACTAAAAATACAGGATTGAACAAAATCACCCTTCATCCGGATCAGGATTCGCTCATATCAGAAATTACGTTTTATTCAACTACAGTGGGTTTAAGTAGCAATAGCATCAACTGTATCCTAACAGATCAGAAAAACAACATAATCGTTGGCACAAATGGTGGCGGGATCAATGTCATAAACAACAATGAGATTATTAAAATCAGTAAAACCCAGGGACTCACCTCAAACAATGTGTATTCACTCATCTATGACAATGCTCAAAACCTCTGGGCAGGAACAGAAAGAGGGGTGGAGAAAATCACATTAAATGATGACTATTCCGTGAAAGCAATCAGGCACTATGGCGTAAAAGATGGATTCAAAGGTATAGAAGTGTTTAAAAATGCTTCACAGATTGATGATGAAGGTAACCTATGGTTTGGCACCTTAAATGGTAGCGTCAGATACGTCCCGCGAGAAGACTGGGAGTTAAAAACAGTCCCCAGTGTTGAGCTCACGGCTATCAAACTATTCTTTGATGACATCCAGGACACACCCTATGCTGACTCCTCCTCCTACCCTTTTCCGAGCCCACTGATACTGCCTTTCGATGAAAACAACCTCTCTTTTCGCTTCAACGGAGTTAACCTCCGGAACCCGGAAGCCATCAAATACCGATGGAAACTGGAAGGCGCCAGCAAGGAATGGTCACCCGAAACACACCAGCGAGAAGCTGTCTTTTCAAACCTCTCACCCGGATCATATACCTTCAAAGTAATGGCAAGCAACGAGTATAATTTGCGCAGTGCTAAACCCGCGTCTTTCAGCTTCGAGATCTTACCACCCCTCTGGAAACAATGGTGGGTCATGCCAACGGTAATCTTACTCGTTATATCACTCATTTCATTATTTGTTTATTCCAGGTTTAAAAGAATAAAAGAGAAAAATGCAGTCGAAAAACAAAGGCTCGTCATGGAGAAAAACATCATCGAGCTGGAACAGGAAGCTGCCAGGCTGCAGATGAATCCTCACTTCATCTTCAACTCACTGAATTCCATTCAAGGTTTCATATCCACCAACGACCCTTTTCAGGCAAAGAGATACCTTGCCAAATTTGCCCGACTGATGCGGCTGATCCTGGAAAATGCCAGAGAAGAATATATACCACTGGAAAACGAGCTGAACATCCTTCGAAATTACATGGAACTGGAGAAACTCAGCACAAAAAACAAGTTCGAGTTCGACATCAATCTATCCGATGAGATAGACCCTGAAAACACTGAAATACCACCGATGATGATACAGCCCTTCGTGGAAAATGCCATTATTCACGGTATCAAAAAGAAGGAAGGAAACGGACAGATAGACCTTAATTTCCATATCAACACCCACGTCATCGTTTGTGAAATTGTTGACAATGGCATAGGTCGAAAAGCCAGTCAGGAAGGTAAATCTCCTGTGAAGAAGAAACATAAATCGGCCGGAATTTCTGTTACCAAGCAAAGGTTGGAGCAATTGAGTATACAGACGGGTCATGACATCAGTGTCCAATTCATCGACTTAGTGGAAAACGAACAAGCACTGGGAACAAAGGTCGTCATCACCATGCCTTTTGAAGCATTCTGATGCTCGGAAAGGGATGTGATTTTTAAAAATTTGGGCGCTTTAACGTGCTATCGCTCATACTCCTCTCCTGCCAATTCGTTGCACTACTGCCAGGATGCGGGGTAACCGCTCTATCACGAGCGCAGATATCCCAACGATTAACAATCAGCAGAAACCTGAATGATCAAAGCCTGCAAAAAGTATCATGAAGTGACTCACGATAAATTTATGATATCTGTTCTTGATTGGAAGTAATCGTTGATTTTTTAAAACCAACAGTTACCATATCGAAAGTCTAGCTATGCAAAACCTTACTTGATAATATCTAAATCTGCTATAATTCCGATAACTTTACCTTATGTACAAAGCGCTGATCATCGACGACATTGACAATTCCAGAGTTACACTGGCTCACGACCTTGCCCAATACTGCCCTAGCATTGAAGTGATAGGTGAGGCAAACGGCGTTGAAACAGGATTAGCTGAAATTGCCAAAAAAAATCCTGATGTAGTTTTTCTCGATATCCAGATGGGAGACGGAACAGGCTTTGACATGCTGGAGAAAATTGGTGATTTTAATTTTCAGGTCATCTTCACCACAGCACTCGACTCATATGGTATCAAAGCCATTAAATTCAGTGCACTGGATTATCTGCTAAAACCCATCGATCCCGACGAGTTGATCAATGCTGTTGCCAAACTGGAAAACAGCTCAGGAAAAGACAGCGTAAAAGACAGCATATCGCTGTTGCTGGAAAATATGCGCGATATCAAACCTGACAATAAAAGGATCGTCTTAAATAGCGCAGAAAAGATTCACATGGTCTATGTAAAAGACATCATCCGTTGTGAATCACAAGGAGCATACACAATTTTTTATCTTACTAGCAAAGAGCAGATTCTGGTCACCAAAAACCTGAAAGAGTATGAACAGCTTCTGGAAGAATACTCATTCATCAGGGTACATCACTCCCACCTGATCAACTTTTCCTACCTGAAAGAATATGTGAAAAAAGAAGGCGGATATGCCATCATGACTGATAATGCCCAGGTCCCTGTCTCCTTCCGCAAACGAAATAACCTGTTGGATATGATTGGTGGTTAACTAACTACTTCAAGTGTCCACTTGAAGAAATAGCAGAAAGCATTAATCCGAGCAGACGCTTGGATTAGTTAGTAATTTACGAAAATCAGCCATTACACTTATTCCTCGATCACAACACCTATCAAGTAGATCAATACACTTATCATTTTGCCGAAAATTCCTCGGTATGACCTCTTACTTTCGAATCATCAAATATTAAAAAAGAGGAAAAAATGATAGCACTTACACAAACCAAAAACTACACTTCACTGATCATCGGCCTTTTGTTAATACTCACAAGTATCTCTCTACTAACCGTTTCAGCGAAAGCACAAACTCAAGAAGAAGACCAGACACAATCCCCCTACTTTGTTGTCCTGTCAAAAAACAACGGAACGGAAAGTTTGCCCTTAAAAAGTACGAAAGCTTCAGTGAATATTACAGGTGTGATCGCAGATGTAACTATCACCCAGTCTTACAAAAACGAAGGTAAAAGCCCAATTGAAGCTATCTACACTTTTCCGGCCTCTTCCAATGCAGCCATTTATGCAATGGAAATGACCATAGGTTCCAGAAAGATAACTGCCAAAATTGAAGAAAAAAACAAAGCACGTCAGCAGTACGAAACTGCAAAGTCCGAAGGAAAAAGAACCTCGTTGCTGGAACAACAAAGACCCAATGTCTTCCAGATGAATGTTGCCAATATCATGCCCAGTGATCAAATCGATGTGGTGCTCAAATACACGGAAATGATCGTGCCTGAAGAAGGCACCTACGAATTTGTCTACCCAACTGTAGTTGGTCCGCGCTATAGCGAAAAAAGCAGTCAAAACGATGGTTTCGTCAATACACCATACACCCGCAACGGTACTGAAGCGCCATATAACTTTGACATTCAGTTGCACCTCTCCACAGGGGTCCCTATCCAAAGCCTGACATCCAATACCCACCAGATAACAGTCAACTATCCTCAACCAAATGAAGCTTCCGTTAAACTAGAACCGTCGGAAACTAATGGAGGTAACAGAGATTTCATCCTCTCCTATCAACTCGCTGGCGACCAGATAGAATCAGGGCTAATGCTTTACGAACACGAAGATGAAAATTTCTTTATGTTGATGGTTCAGCCACCCAAAAGAGTTGTCAAAGAAGAAATTCCACCGCGAGAATACATTTTCATTGTGGATGTTTCAGGCTCTATGCGTGGATTTCCCATCGATATTTCTAAAAAACTGATGAGAAACCTTGTTGTGAACCTGCGACCTACAGATAAATTCAATGTCATGGTCTTTGCCGGAACTTCCGGGTGGATGGCAGAGCAGTCTGTTTCTGCCATACCGGAAAACATCTCCAGAGCGGTAAAATTCATCGAGGAACAGCGAGGGTCAGGATCTACCAACCTATTGAGCGCAATGGAAAAAGCGTTGACCTTTCCCCGATGTGAAGAAGGTTTATCCCGTTCATTTATCGTAGTAACTGACGGCTATATCAGCGTAGAAAAAGAAGTTTTCGAAATGATTCGAACAAAGTCTGATCAGGCCAACATGTTTGCTTTCGGGATAGGATCGAGTATCAACAGACACCTGATTGAAGGCATGGCGCATGTGGGGATGAGTGAACCTCTGATGATTCTAAGCCCGGAAGGTGCTGATGAAAAAGCAGAGAAATTCAGAAAGTATATCAACTATCCTGTGTTGACCAATATGCAAAAAGTCTTTAAAGGATTTGATGCTTATGATGTAGAGCCTGTCTCCATTCCTGACTTACTGGCCGAAAGACCATTGATCATTCATGGCAAGTATTGCGGAGACGCTGAAGGTTCTATTACAATCAAAGGGCAGGCAGGCGGAAAAAAGTATATAAAGACTTTTAACGTTTGTGATGCGTCACCCAGCGACAAACATGCCGCACTAAGGTATCTATGGGCCAGAAGAAAAATCCAGATGTTAGATGATTATGGTCTGCTGGTCGACGGTAGTCAAAATAAAAATGAAGTCACTCAGCTTGGTCTGAAATATAACCTGATGACGGCTTACACCTCCTTTATTGCAATTGAAGAAGACCTGATTGCCAACGACGGACAAAAAGCTAAAACTGTAAAACAGCCTTTACCACTCCCTGAAAATGTATCGGATGCAGCAGTAGGTTTCGAGCTGGAAATTGAAGGTGAGGAACTGGAATTTTCCTTCCATAAAGAAATCGTAGTAGACGGATACATTGAAATCATGGACGAAGTAGCTGTCATTAGCGATGTTGCAGACAAAGTCGTCACCAGACTCAATAAATTTTTCAACATCCAGATGATTACCCCTGAATCTATTGTATTCACTATCAACCACGAAGGTAAAATTGAGAAGGTATCGATCAACGGGAAACAGCTCACCCCAGAATACATCAAAAACCTGAAATCATTGATCATCAATTCGGACAGGATTAAAAATCCATCAGAAGGCCTCTTGGAAATCTCTATCCTATTTTAACAATCAAACTAACACCTTCTACCTGCCATCTCCAATACTGGTTGATGGCGGGTACTTAAACATTTTAACTGCAAGCAAATGAAAAAAACAATTCATCACATGACAATGGTCTGGTTAGTGCTGATAGCATTGATTATTGCTTCATGCGACTCTCACCAACAGCTTTTGGAAATAGAAAGTAATCTAAACTTACCGGAAATTCACATCGACTCTTTACCGCAACAGGAAGTCAGAAATGCCATTACCTTTATTCTGGGCAAGGATAAAAGTGATAATAACCGATACTATGAGGAAGCTACCAACTATTATGCTTTCAATGAAAATGGTAAGACGGAACATCTCGTCACTAACATCAGGTCTCTTAAAGGCGTACTGGACTTCCTCCAAGAATATAAACCTGCTAACGGAAAGCCCTGGGGGTTGATCAACCTGGTTTCTCATGGTAATCAATGGATGGGACTGAGTGTCAAAGTAACTGATAACTCTAAAAGGGCCACACCCGAAAGAATAAGAAAACACATCAAAAACAAAACGTTAATGCCATTATCTGAAGCAATATTAGATGAGTATTCCGTCATCTTTGTACATGGATGTGGACTGGGAAATAATCGGCAACTATTGAAAGCAATTGCAGATGCTTTTGGTGGTCAAGACAGTCAGGTAACTGTGCGAGCTTCCAGACTTTTTGAGTACTATACATCAGAGAAAGACCGTTACAGGGTAGTCTCCAGCGAAAAGTATCTGGCACAATCATATGCCCTTTCCTATAAAATGGGTTATCAACCGGAAGAAAACGTATTGATCAAAAAGCTACAACAAGCATATGCTGATGCTCGTATTGATTGGCAGGATGCACTCAAAAGAACAGAGCCCCGATTTCCCGGCGACACCTATCATTTTACCTTCGAAGTTCCTGTCAAATGGGTGATCCCTTTCGACAATATCGATTCAATTCCTGATCTGTCAACCAAAGAAAAGCAACTGGCGTGGATCAAAACGCAACCGGACATCATGGTAAAACTTGAAGCCATTGATTTACCCATCGAAAAGTTTAACTGGTGGTTCAGACAGGTATATGTGAAAGGTGAGAATAGTGAAAAGAAACCGGCTGTCTGGCTGAAAGGCTATGCCACAATTCTGTCAGTATTAAAAGCGCTGGTCGTTGAAGACGCTGATACAGGAAAAACGAGTCCTTTTAGGCCATCTTTCAATGACAATCTATACTACAATAAAATATAAAATCTCTTTTTAGAAATTGGTTAAGTGCTTGTTGTGAAATGTTAAAGACCTGCAGTCAATTGCTCAAAATTTACTAAAAAGAGTAGAAGGCTCTTGATGCAATGGACTTTCCAATGGACAATGTTGTTCAAGAGGCTCCCGGCTTTGCATTTGCGTTTATTTTGTTTGATCTTCTATCATAACATTTTACCAAACAAAATTATTCTAATTATGTCAAGATTATCACTAGAAGAGATTATCCAGCTAGCTTCTGATCAATTTCATATCAAAAACGCCGGAGAGGAAATAAGCCCGACATCAGAATTGGATGAAGTTTTTGCGCCTCCACACCACGGACCAAGAAATGTTCCGATCGAGGCAACACCAGTCGATCATGGAGATAACTTTACTCATTTCCCCATTGTCAATTCAGGTACTTACTACTTATTTCTACCTCATGAAACTGAATCAGTAGAAGTGTTCGATATGCATTATAACGGACCTTCCCAAAGATCTCCGCACTACCCTCATATAGAACTGGAAGAACTGCCTAAAGGAAAAGTGAGAGAAGGTAAATTTAAGCAAGGATTTAAGTCAAAGCATCCTGTCATATTTAATCAGAGCGACCCCCAACCGATAGCCATTCACTTTAGCGTGAGGGAAGATGATGAGGACTTTGTTCTTAGATACATTGTAGTTGCAACTTATGATGAATAGAATTTTAAGGATCTAAAATTACGCATGGCCCATTTAATCATAGATTTTATGGGCTTTTTACATGGCAGAACATCAATTGAGATCTGGCATGATCGTTTCTGAAATATCTCAAGCTAACGATACCCAATCTCTTCGGTCAATGCGACTTTACTTTTCATAAAATTCCCCGTACCAAATGCAACTTCTTTACCTGCTTCATTATATAAAACCGCTTCAGCGACAAAAGTAGTCCTTGAGGCATATTTCACATTCCCAATGGCTTTGATCCTACCGGAATTCACTGGCCTTATCAGGTTGATATTAAAGGAAGTAGTTAACACAAATGCATCAGTCACAATGGAATTCACAGCAAAAAAGGCAGCATCGTCCAATAGTTTAAAATACACTGAGCCATGCATGGCATTTAATGCATGAAAATACTTATCGGTAATATCCAAACCTAATTCAGCTCGTTTATCAGATACCAAAAGTGAAATAGTGTCATACAATTCGATATTTACCTTTGTAGAAAGGTACATCCTTTCAAGCTTTCTGTAGTGGGTGGAATCCATCAATTTTTACTTTACTTTTTATTATTTCGTTCAAATATTCTCATAAAAATAATATGAGCCATATTTCTGGCTCTTTCTTTGGCAAGATTTGCCTGTTCACCTTCGAAATAGGTGTCGATCGTATCGAACCACAATTCCAACCAGTGTCCAAAGTGAGCCTGCTGAAGACCGTGCGCTAAATCATGATCAAGGTCCAGGTGTTTTTTCATTGGGTTTCCCTGATAGCTTTTACCAAGAAAAACTGTAGTTTCCCAAAAATCTGTAATCTTCTGCAAATGAGGTTCCCAATCTTCTATCCTCTCATTAAATATAGGTCCAAGCACATCATGCGCTCTGGCTCTCGCATAAAAAGTCTTTACCAAAAAAGCTAAATCAGCACGTGTTTCCAATGGTTTGACAGGCATAAAAATCATTTTCCTTTATTGTAAACTTACACCACAATAACCCCAATCAAACAAGCTCTGCACAGAAAAAATTCTTCTCAATGTTTCAACACGAAACAACATCATGTTTCAATGTGAAACAATAAATTCAACCCTCATACACATAAACAACTTATTATCAGCTAATTACACTTGTTGGCACACCATTCGCCAATAATTAAAGTGTAATTGAAAAATTGAACAATGAAATTTATCAAACTCCATATCAAAAAGTACTTCGCCACACTAGCCTTTGTCATATTATCGACTGCTCTGTTTGCTGACAACCTGGTTGTTTTTGTCAATGAATCGCAACCGATTGATAAACATTTCATCAACACCTACCTCGATGAAATCAAACAACTGGCAGATCAATATCAGTTAGATTTTATTCTTAAAAATATTAGTGACGGAGCTCCGGATGAGATCACCATCACCCCACAAATCGTTTTTCAAAAGGGAGAAGAAAAGTCGTTTTATGTGGGCAGATACAGTGAAACTTCCAGACTAGCTAATTTCATTCGAACAGTCAGAAACAGAACTCCCAAGGTCAAAACTCAAAAAAAACAAAATATCCTCACACTAAGAGCAGAAAAAGCCATAACGGTCCTGCCTTTGAAAATCACGGCATTGAGTGGTTCCGGGAATGTAACTCAGGAATTAAAAGATCAGCTAAATCAAACGGTTGTCGCCTTCTACAATGGATTTGAAAGCTTTGAATTAGAAAAAGAGGTGACATTCACAAAGACCAATCGTGCTTTTTACCTGGATATTCATCCTTACATAAGCAGTGACGACAGTCTCTTTCTGAGCTATGAAATTTACAGCCAGTTTAATTGCGTCGAACCTGTAATTAGTAAGTTAAAACAGCCAATAAGTGGACTGTGGACTGATCAGAAGGCACTTTGGAAAACTTTGGGAACCGAAATGGAAAGTGTGGTTATGCAACTAATAACCTCCGATTTGAACGGTGACGGTTTTTCTGAGGTCCCGGCAAATACCAACTATTCTGCCTGGCCGGAATCAGTAGTTGACAATAATAGAAGAATACTGATACCAGTAAGTTTGACCAGTAGGAACTGGCAGGTAGCTGGCGCTTTTGACGCTAAAACACCGCTCATACAATTCAATTTCTTCGCACCGCTCGATAACTATGCCGGTGAGGTGAAAAAATTAAAAGGAAATATAACCTGGGAATCAGACAGAATTTTGTCAGGCAGCTTCACAGTAAACACTAAAGACGTTACGATGGGTGAGGCAACATACGACAAAAATGTGCACAAAAAGTATTTGAGAGTTTTCAGGTTTCCGTTAGCATCATTCAGTTTTAAAAATGCTGAAGTTCCACTGTCGGCAATCATCGAAAACCCAATGCAGGCATATGAAATCGAGGGAGAATTCACCATGATGAAGAAAAGCTATCCAGTCAGAGTAAAAGCCTCTTTTGAGCCGTTTACAGATGAAAACGAAAACACCAAACTTCTGGTAAATGTCAATTTTGACGTCAACATATTTGAAAAATTTAACATCAACGGGCCTGATGGTCCTGCCGATGCAAAAAGTAATATGCATTTCGCTATGACATTTTTAATGAACTCTAAATAAAAAGGACATGACACAAGTATTCAAAACAGTATTATCAAGTTTATCGATAACAATGATCGCAGTTTTTCTGTGGGCATTTAGTGGTACGGAAACCTTCGAAATGAAAGAAGAACCTCCCGGTACTATTCAGGTTACAGGAGTAGCTGGCGGACCTAGAGTCTTTACATTTGAAAAATGGAAAATAGAGAAACTCAACTGGACTCCTGGAGATTTCGAAACCATCGACATTGCTGTGCTGATAGATTGTAAATCGCTAACTCACGAATGGAAAGACCTGCAAAACAGCATCCGTAAAAAGAAAGACTACTTCTATGTGAAGAAATTTCCAACGGCTACCGCATCAGTAAAAGGAGCTACCAAAGTAGGAGACAATCTGTACGAAGCAAAGATGGCATTAGGACTGAAAGGTGTAACCAAAGACGTACCGATAACTTTTGAGGTATCCGGAGACGGAACCGAGGCAAATCCTTACAGAGCGGTAGGTAAGGGAGAATTAAACCGCAGAAAATTCAAGTTTAACGGTGGAGGACCAGAAAACGAAGTGCCTCTGAACTTCGACATTGTTCTAAAATAAGCAACTTCTTTCGGGTGGATTTTAAATTGAATCTCCGCCCGAAAACTTTATTTTCAAATTCACTTACTGCTTACCAAAGAAGCCAGACTCTACTTACGTTTTCCTCCCTTTGTACGTGGCTTTTTATATTTCTTCCGCATCTCTTTTTCGTGATTATATCTGATATTCACCTTCTTATTTTTTGCTTTCTTTTCGTGAAAAGCAGGGCCAGAGGGAACAACTTTCTTTTTTCGGAGAGTTTGCCCTTCCCGATGATCAAAAGGCATCTCATCAGCTGTTAACAATTGAGAAGTTTCTACGTCTACCGGGAATTCCATCACCGGAATAGCCTGATTCATCAGCGATTCTATCTGCTCTCTTCTTTTATCATCATCGGGAATCATAAAAGTAATCGCCTCCCCTTCCTTGTCTGCTCGTCCTGTTCTCCCGATTCTATGAATATAATTTTCAGCGATCTCAGGTAAATCGAAGTTAATGACATGTGAAACCCCTGAAATATCTAAGCCACGAGACACCAAATCTGTCGCGACTAGAATCCGTAATGAGCCATCGTTAAAGTCACTCACGGCCTGAAATCGAAAGTTCTGATCTTTATTAGCATGAATAACACCAGTAGTTTCTGGGTAAAACTCACTCACTCTGTCAAAAACAGCGTTTGCAGTCTTTTTTGAAGCAGTAAAAATCAACACTTTCGAAAGTGATTCATCTGTCAAGAGATGATTTAGTAAATTGATCTTAGTATTGAAATTAGAAATTTCATATGCCTTTTGCGCAATATTTTCGAGTGGTGTCCCGGCAGGTGCCGCTTCTATTCTCCGTGGCGTATTGAAGAAAGTTGTGATAATCTGTTCCACTTCTTCAATAATTGTAGCAGAAAACATCAGGTTCTGTCTTCTTTCCGGCAATAAGTCAAGCACTTTAGTCAACTGATCCCTGAAGCCCAAGTTCAACATCTCATCCACTTCATCAATGATCAGCTTTTTAATATTTTTTACTTTCAGTGAACCATTGAAAATCAAGTCAAGCAATCTTCCTGGAGTAGCAACCAGAATATCCAACCCTTCAGTGAGCATGGCGATCTGAGTTTTAATATTAGTACCTCCATAAGCACCACCAACCCGCACGCTCATGTAGGCAGTCAGTTGCTCAACATTCTTGATGACCTGTGCTACTAATTCCCTGGTGGGCACTAAGATTAAGATCGTTGGTGCCTTCTCTTTAGTAAATTTCCATTGGTTGAGGCAAGGCAGTAAATATGCGAACGTTTTTCCCGTGCCCGTTTGTGCAATGCCGACAACATCTACTCCTGACATAATCACCGAAAACGCCCTTTCTTGTATCACAGTTGGGTTTTCGAGGGATAAATCTCCAATCGCATTTAGTAATTGCTTATTCAGGTTTAAGGAATCAAAAGTCATTGAATTTGCATTGCTTTTATGAATTGCAAAGCTAGCTTTTGATTAACTAACTTCTTAGCAATCAGCATTTAAATTTTGGATACGGCCAATCAGTCAATGAATAACATCGTAACAACCGGAAGTGCATTGTTAATAGAGTGCATCAGCCATGCATACCAGATATTGTACTTAGTGACGATGTAGGCTAAATAAAAACCACTAATCACTCTAGGTAACAATGCTACCAGTGTCGCCAATGAATACTCTTCATAATTAGTGATATGCGCGGCAGCAAATAAAAGCACACTCAATATTACCAGTGGATAATAGTAACTTTCAATAAAGGTATCAACCTTCTTTTGGAAGGTCCCGATTCTCAGGTAAGAATAGCACAACAGCAGAATTATAAATAACACCGGAAACAGTAAATCCGCTAATTTGATATAAAAAAGAGCACCTAATATTCCGGCAAGTGCAATGAAAAAAACACTGATTTTATTTTTTGAAATACCCAGAAACCCCCTGAAGATCATTTCCTCAATCAGCGGTATTAATAAGATGTACGTAAAAATTGCAGAAAATAATGATGCTTCCTCTTCTTTCGGAAAACTGAATACATCTTGTCCTGTCAATAAGGCTTTTCCAATGACGATCGCCAACCTTAAAGCCAGCAAAACCAAAAAAAGTATCATAAAATCAGCCAAAATACTCTTTTGACCAGGAGCTTTTCCGCTTCTTAAGAAAGACAAAAATTCATGAAATACAGACATCGAACCTCACAGGATCATTAAAAAAGTCAAATCTAAATGATTCTGCCTTCTTTTTTAGCCCTAGCATCAAGTAGAGCGCCGATCATCAAACCAACCGGAAGGCCAAATGCCTGTCCGAGTGCGATATTGTCTAACAATAAACCGAATGGCATACCAAGAGCGATACCAATCGGTAAAAAAATTGAGACATAGTATCCTTTTGTCACTAGCTGATATTTTCCCTTCAGATACATTTTCAGTGAGTTGATTCTGTTTCGATATGGTTGAATCTCTCTCAATTTAAATCCACTATTTTCGGGCATATCCTCTAAAATACCTTCAATCCTATTTTGAAATGCTTCCAGCTCAGATTCAGATTTTACCAAAGCCGGCACCTTATTGATTAACTTTTTCAATAAATCGCCATCAAGAAATGCTTTTTTATTACCTGGAATATCCGCAGTTTTTTCCTCTATTGAGGCAATCATATGATTCTGCCATTGGTTGCTTTCTGTTCCCATACTTAATTAGTAGACAGTTTGGGAAATTTGTTACATCGGGACCAGATTTTTTTAAAAGAAAAGTTGAAGAATTAAAAAACCCCTGTAGCGATTCTACAAGCTACAGGGGTAATAAATGATGTTCAATTTTAATTAAACAAATGGATTAATAAATCCAGTGGTCCTTTGGTTACAAGACATTTAAGTTGATTAAGAGACTTCCTTTTCGAATCATTCCAAATAATACTTTCATCTGGTCTTAATTTTTATTCTAAGGTTAGCAGAACCTTTTTACGTTTCAAAATAGTGGTTTAAGCCAAATTAAAGCGCCCTTATCGTTTAGTTCCCTACAGCAAGGGCGCCTGACTTTTTTTATGGTTTTTCAATCATGTATGTGAACATTAAGCTGATGGAGCCCTACCTTCTAAGAAATGCTACAAGCACCGGCATTTATATGTAATTGTTTTTTAAAAAGGTATACCGCTATTACGATTGATTTTTTCATTTTTAATTTATAAAGTTTGAGTATTCATAAAGTTGATAAATAACCCTCCCCAATTGGGGAGGGCACTACGCTTGATCGACCGTCAGGATCACCATTCCCCGACAGCATTAGACAGTTGGTTGTATTTTTAAGGACAGAATCACTCATTTCTTCTTC